>DATMUX010000554.1:0-7109 GCA_035563695.1 Acidimicrobiia bacterium | reverse complement strand
TCGGCGAGCACCGCGTCGAGCGCGTCGGGATCGTTGTACGGCACGACGAGCGTGTCGGCGACGGTGCCCGGCGTCACGCCGGCCGAGCCGGGCAGGCCCAGCGTGGCCACCCCGCTGCCGGCCTGCGCCCGCAGCGCGTCGAGGTGCCCGTGATAGCAACCGGCGAACTTCACGATCTTGGTGCGCCCGGTCGCGCCCCGCGCCAGGCGAACGGCGGTCATCGCCGCCTCCGTGCCCGACGACACGAGCCGCACCTTCTCGACCGGCGGAACCCGGGCGCAGATCGTGTCGGCGAGCTCGACCTCGCCCGGGGTCGGCGCGCCGTACGACGTGCCGCGGGCCGCAGCCTCCTGCACCGCGGCGACGACCGCCGGATGCGCGTGGCCGAGGATCGACGCACCCCAGGACTGCACGTAATCGACGTACTCGCGCCCGCCGGTGTCGACGAGGCGGCTGCCGTGCGCCCGGGCCACGAAGAACGGCTCTCCGCCGACCGAACCGAACGCGCGCACGGGTGAGTTGACGCCGCCGGGGATACGCGCCTGCGCGCGCTCGAACCACGAACCGGTCATGCGGATTGCAGCAGCTCGGCGACCTCGCGCGCGAAGTACGTGAGGATGATCTCGGCGCCGGCGCGCTTGATCGAGAGCAGATGCTCGAGCGCGACCGCGCGGCCGTCGAGCCAGCCGAGCTGCGCCGCCGCCCGCACCATCGCGTACTCGCCGCTCACGTGGTACGCGGCGACGGGGACGTCGAAGGTCGCGCGCACGTCGGCGATGACGTCGAGGTAGGCGAGCGCGGGCTTCACCATCACCATGTCGGCGCCTTCGGCGACGTCGAGCGTGACCTCGGCCCGCGCCTCGCGCGCATTCGCGGGATCCATCTGGTATCCGCGCCGGTCGCCGAAACGCGGCGCGCACTCGGCCGCGTCGCGGAACGGTCCGTAGAGCGCCGACGCGTACTTCGCCGCGTAGGCGAGGATCGCGGTGGTGGCGTGGCCCGTCTCGTCGAGCGCGGTACGGATCGCACCGACCTGGCCGTCCATCATCCCGCTGGGCGCGATCACGTCGGCACCGGCGTCGGCCTGCGCGATCGCGATCGCGGCGTACCGGTCGAGCGTGGCGTCGTTGTCGACGTCGCCCGCCGGGTCGAGGATGCCGCAGTGCCCGTGATCGGTGTACTCGTCGAGGCAGTTGTCGACCATCAACACGAGCGAGTCGCCCACCTCGTCGCGCAGATTGCGCAGCGCGGCCTGCACCACGCCGTCGCGCGCGTCGGCCTGCGACCCGCGCGCATCCTTGTGCGCGGGAATGCCGAACAGCATCACCGCGGGGAGTCCGAGGTCGGCGAGCGCACGCACCTCCTTACGGAGGCTCTCCTGCGTGTGCTGCACGACGCCCGGCATCGACCCGACCGGCTCGGGCGCGTCGATGCCTTCCTTGACGAACAGCGGCGCGACGAGATCGTCGACGGTCACGCGGTGCTCGCGCACCAGGCGGCGCAGCGCCGGGGTGCGGCGCAGGCGCCGCAGCCTTCTCTCCGGGAAGCCCGGCTCGGGCACGCTCACGGAACCAAGCCTACCGGCGCATTGCCGCGATCACGGCGCCGACGAGGCCGTCGATCGTGTGCGGATCGGCCTCGGCGTCGACGCGCAGCCCGTGGTCCCGGGCCGTGTCCGACGTGACTGGGCCGATCGAGACGACGAGCGGCTGCGGATCGGGCAGTCGGCCGGCCACCGCGCAGAAGTTCGTCACCGTCGACGACGACGTGAACGTGATCGCGTCTACCGCGCCGGCCCGCACCCGTGCCAGCACCGAAGGGTCGGGTTCCGCGGCGACTGTGCGGTAGACGGGCAGCACGTCGATCTCGTAGCCCTTCGCGCGCAGGCCGTCGGGCAGCGCGTCGCGCGCGACCTCGGCGCGCGCGAGCAGCACGCGCCCCGGGCCTTCGGGAAACTTCTCGACCAATGCCTCGGCGACGAACCGGTCGGGCACGAGGTCGGGCCGGATCCCGCGGCACGTGAGCGCGTCGGCCGTGCCCGGGCCGATCGCCGCGACCCGGAGCGGAGCGAGCGCGCGCGCGTCGCGGCCCGCGGGCTCGAGACCGCGCGCGAAGAACGCGTCGACGCCGTTCGCCGACGTGAAGACCACCCACGCGTACGCACTCAGGTCGGGCACGGAGAACGCGAGATCCTCGACCTCGATCGCGGGCAGCTCGACGACGGCTGCGCCGAGTGCTTCGAGCCGGTCGCGCAGCTCGCTCGCCTGCTCGCGAGCCCGCGTTACGACGATCGTGCGCCCGAACAGGGGCCGGCTCTCGAACCACGCGAGATCGAGCGCCGCGACTTCGCCGACGACGATCGCGCTCGGCGCCTCGACCCCCGCGTCGGCGATCGAGCCAAGGGTGGCCCGGATCGTGCACTGGTCGGGACGCGAGCCGTTGCGCACGGCGGCGACGGGCGTGGCGTCGGAGCGGCCGCCCGCGATCAGCGCCTTGGCGATCTCGGTGATGCGGCCCGCACCCATGAGGATCACCAACGTTCCGCCGGTCTTGGCGAGCGCGTCCCAATCGGTGTCGGTGACACCCTTGGCCGGATCCTCGTGGCCGGTCACGATCGTGACGTGGGTCGACACTCCGCGATGGGTGACGGGTATCCCGGCGTACGCGGGCGCGGCGATCGCGCTCGTCACGCCCGGAACGACCTCGAACGGGACGGCCGCCGCGATGCACGCCTCGGCTTCCTCGCCGCCGCGCCCGAACACGAACGGGTCGCCCCCTTTGAGGCGCACGACTTCGAGACCGGCGCGTCCCCGCGCCACGAGGAGCGCGTTGATCTCGTCCTGGGTCATCGCCACCCGCCCGGGCGCCTTGCCGACGTCGACGAGCTCGGCATCCGCGGGTGCGAGCTGCAACAACGCGGGCGACGCGAGCCGGTCGTACACCACGACGTCGGCCGCGCGCAGCAGCTGCGCACCGCGGCGCGTCAGCAACCCCGGATCGCCCGGTCCCGCACCCACGAGGTACACCGTCACGCGACATCCTCCAGCAGCGCCCGCCCGCCTTTGCCGTCGAGGAGATCGCGGGCCGCGGTGAGCCCGACGTCGGCGGGATCGTCGCCGACGACGCGGGTACGCAATACGACGTGGCCGTCGAGCGATGCGAGCAGCGCGTCGAGCACGAGGTCACCGGCTTCGTGGGTACGCACGAGCGCGCCGCACGGCAGGGAGCAGCCTCCGCCGAGCTCGGCGAGGAACGCGCGCTCGGCATCGACCGCGCGATGGGCGCGGTCGTCGTCGATGGAACGCGCGCGGCGCAACGCGGCCTCGTCGCCGGCGCGGCACTCCAGGGCCAGCGCGCCCTGCCCGACCTGCGGGAGCACGACGCCGGGATCGAGCACCTCGGCGATCTCGCCGGCGAGGCCGAGACGATCGAGCGCCGCGACCGCAACCACGATCGCGTCATAACCGAGCGTCTCGCGCTTGTGCAGCCGCGTCTCGATGTTGCCGCGCAGCGGACCGAACAGCAGATCGGGCCGGGCCGCGGCCAGCTGGGCGCGGCGGCGTACCGACCCGGTGCCGACGCACGCGCCGGCCGGAAGATCGCCGAACGCACAGCCGACCAGCGCATCGCGCGCGTCGGCGCGTTCCGGAATCGCGGCCAGCACGAGACCGGCGGGCGTGCCCGCGGGAAGATCCTTGGCCGAGTGCACGGCGAGGTCGGCGCGCCCGTCGAGCACCGCGTACTGCACTTCCTTCGTGAACACTCCCTGGCCGCCGATCGCGTGCAGTTCCGACTGCTGATCGCGATCGCCCGTCGTCGACACGAGCACGTACTCGACGTCGCCGCCCAAGCGTCGGCCGACCTGCTCCGCTTGCACGCGCGCGAGCCGGCTCGCCCGCGTCGCGATGTGCAAGGTCACGCTTCGCGCTGCTCCGGCGATTGCAGATCGAAGAGCGTCGCGAGCGCGTCGGCGTAGTAGTCGCCCCGCGGCGTACCGGCTGCGTCCTTCACGCGCACCGTCGGCTCGTGCAACAGCTTGTTCACCACTCCTTCGGTGATGGCCTCGACGAGGTCGCGGGCGTCGGGATCGAGCCGCGCGATCTTGGCCCGGAAGCGGTCGAGCTCCTCCTGGCGCACCGATTCGCCCAGCTCTCGCAACGACGCGACGAGCGGCGCGACCTCGCGTGCCGCGCGCTCCACGCGGTACCGCTCGATCTCGGCCGCGAGGATCTCGCGAACCTTGCCGATCTCGCGGCGCCGGCGCTCGGCCGAGCGCTGCGCGAACTCCTTGAGGTCGTCGAGGTCGAGCAGCGTGACGTCGGGGATGTCGCGGACCGTCGGATCGACGTCGCGCGGCAGGGCAACGTCGACGATCAGCAGCGGGCGGCCGTTCCGGCACGCCATGACGATCTCGACGGTCGCGCGTTCGACGAGCACTTCGCTCGACGCGGTCGACGCGAAGAGCACGTCGGTGTCGACCAGCGCGTCGGCGACGTCGGTGAGCGGGATCGCCTTGCCGTCGACGTCGCCCGCGAGCTGTTCGCCGCGCTCGACCGTGCGGTTCGCGATCCAGATCTGCTCGACGCCACGCGATCGCAGCACCGACGCAAGCCCCACACCCATCTGGCCCGCGCCGACGACGAGCGCGCGGACACCCGAGAAGTCGCCGAGATGCTCGGCCGCGACCGTCACCGCCGCCGACGGAATCGACACGGGATGGCGCGAGATCCCCGTCTCCGTGCGCACCCGCTTGCCCGACTCGACCGCGTGCTTGAACATGCGCGTCAGGAACTGCGGCGCGGTCTGCTCGCGCACGGCAACCTGCCACGCATCGCGTACCTGCCCGAGGATCTCTGCTTCGCCGACGATCATCGAGTCGAGACCGGCCGCCACCGCGAACAGGTGGCCGATCGCGGCTTCGTCGTAATAGGTGTAGAGGTGGTCGGCGAACTCGTCCGGATCGGCGCCCGAATATTCGGCGAGGAAGTCGCGCACGTCGCCCACGGCCGCGTGGAAGTGCGTGCAGCGCGCGTAGATCTCGGTGCGGTTGCACGTCGACAGCACCACGACTTCGAGCAGGTGCTCGCGCACGGCGAGATCGTGGAGAACCTTGGCCAGCTGCTGTTCGGGCACGGTCATGCGCTCGAGCAGCTCGACCGGGACGGTGCGGTGATTGAGGCCGACCACGATCAGAGACACGTTCTCAGCCACTCCTTCGCGTCGTCGATCCGACCGTCGCGCACCATCTCCACGATGCCGCCGTCGAACGCCGCCTGCCAATTGGCGTCCTCGCTCGAACGCCCCGACGCCCGGATCGCTTCCCGGGCCCCCGCGAGCAGGTCGACGAGCACCTCGTACTCGGGCCCGATCTCCTCGTCGAGCCGCCGTCGGACGTGCGCCGCCAGCGCCGGGCTCCGCCCGCCCGTGCCGACGGACACCACGAGATCCGCACGCCGAATCACCGACATCAGCGTAAAGGAACAGTTCGCGGGATCGTCCGCGCTGTTGACCCACACCCGGAGCTGCTCGCCCGCGGTGTGCACCGCCGCGTCAACCGCCGGGTCGCCGGTCGCGGTGAAGGCGAGCCACGCCCCGTCGAGATCGGTCGCGGCGAACGGGCGCCGGTGCCAGACGAGCCGCCCGGCGCGCGCCCAGGCCTGCACGTCGTCGCCCGCGTTCGGGGCCACGACCTCGACCGCGGCACCGAGGTCGAGGAGCGGCTCGATCTTGCGGGCCGCGATCCGCCCGGCGCCCACGACCACGACGCGGCGGTCGTGCACCAACAGGTTGACCGGGTAACCGGTGAGCCGCGGGCGGTCGCCGGCCCGGCCCGAGCCGCGCACGCCGGGCTCGGTCATGGTGTCATCCCGCCTTCGGTGTCGATCGGCGCAGTTGGTAGAACGACAAGATCTGCAACTCGATCGCGAGGTCGACCTTGCGCATCGAGACGCCGTCGGGGACCGAGCACACCGACGGCGCGAAGTTGAGGATCGAGGTGACCCCGGCCGCGACGAGCCGGTCGGAGACGTCCTGTGCGGCCGATGCCGGCGTCGCCAGGATCGCGATCGCGATCTTGCGGTCGGCGACGATGCGGTCGAGATCGTCGATCGACTCGACGGCGAGATCGCCGATCTGGTGGCCGACGATCGCCGGGTCGGCGTCGAAGAGCGCCACGACCCGAAAGCCGCGCGCCCCGAAGCCGCGGTAGTTCGCGAGCGCGCGCCCCAGGTTGCCGATCCCGACAATGGCGACGGGCCAGTCGCGGGTCAGGCCGAGCTCGCGTGAGATCTCGTGCAGGAGGTACTCGACGTCGTAGCCGACGCCGCGCGTCCCGTAGGACCCGAGGTACGAGAGGTCCTTGCGGACCTTCGCCGCGTTCACGCCGGCGAGCTCGGCCAGGCGCTCGGACGAGATCGTCGCGACCTGGCGCTCCCCCGTCTCCATGAGCGCGCGGTAGTAGAGGGGAAGGCGGGCGACGGTCGCCTCCGGAATCCGGCGTCGCGACGAAGCTGTCAACCCGTGCTTCCTTTCCCACGGCCGGACCGGGATCCGGGTGCCCCGGCCCGTTGACCCCGCCATCTGGGGTCTGCACCGCAGGGTACCGAGCTTGTGCACGCGTTCTCAAAGTGTGGCGGAGGGAATCGCGACCGGCCCGAGGGCTAGCCTCGACGCTCAGATGGTCGCCGGCCTCGCCTTCTTCGCCACTGCCGTCGCGACGGTGTTCGCCCAGGCCACGGGCGTGCGCTACTCCCGCACGAAGGCCCCCCACCAGGGCGCGTGGACCTTCGCCCTCGCCCTGTTCGCCCTGGCCTCGGCGGCGCTGGCCACGGGCGCATCGACCGGCTGGGACGAGGGCACCTTCCGGGTCTTCTACCTGCTCGGCGCGATCGTGAACGTGCCGTGGCTCGCGCTCGGCACCGTCTACCTCCTCGCCGGGCGGTCCGTCGGGCGCACGGTGCGCTCCGGGCTGCTCGTGTTCACGGGCCTCGCCATCGGGGTGATGCTGTCGACCCCGATCCACGGCACGATCGTCCCCGACGGTGGGATCCCTGTCGGCAAGGACCACCTCGACGCGCTCCCCCGTCTCCATGAGCGCGCGGTAGTAGAGG
>DATMUX010000553.1:0-9933 GCA_035563695.1 Acidimicrobiia bacterium | reverse complement strand
CGAACCCGCCGCCGGACTCGACGAGACCGAGAGCGCAGACCTGGCGCGGCTGATCCGACAACTCGCCGACGAACGCAACATCGGCGTGCTGCTCGTCGAGCACGATGTCGACCTTGTCATGTCGACGTGCGATCGAATCGTCGTGATCGATTTCGGCAACACGATAGCGACCGGTACGCCGGCGGAGATTCGCGACAGCGAAGCGGTGCGCGACGCGTACCTCGGCCACCCGACGGAATGGGTGTCTACATGAGCGAGACGTTGATCGAGGCACGTGGCCTTTCTGCGGGCTACGGCAAGATGTCGGTCGTTCGCGAGGTCGATCTCCGTGTCGACGCGGGCGAGGTGGTCGCCCTCATCGGCGCGAACGGCGCCGGCAAGACAACGACTCTGCTGACACTCGCGGGTGCGTTGCCGCCGCTCGAAGGTGAAGTCTGGTTCCTGGGCGCGTCGACCCGTGCGCCGATGCACCGGCGGTGCCGCGACGGGCTCGGATATGTCACCGAAGAACGGTCGGTGATCATGGATATGTCGGTTGCGAACAACCTGAAGGTCGCAGGCGTGTCGCCTTCCGTGGCGTTCGAATACTTCCCAGTTCTCGAGCGAATCATGAATCGGCGCGCTGGTCTGTGTTCCGGCGGCGAGCAACGGATGTTGTCGTTGGCGAGAGCCTTGGCGCGTCACCCGAAAGTGTTATTGGCCGACGAGTTGTCGTTGGGTTTGGCGCCGATCATCGTGACGAACTTGCTCAACGCCGTACGCGCGGCCGCAGATAACGACGGCATCGGCGTGTTGCTCGTCGAACAGCACGTGCGGCAGGCGCTGGGCATCGCCGACCGGGTGTACGTCATGCAGCGGGGTCGCATTGCCCTGAGCGGTACGTGCGACGAGGTCACGCGACAACTCGACAAGATCGAAGCGGCGTACCTCTCGGGCCGCGGCTCACCACTCGAGCCTGACGAAACCGCCGAAACACCATGAGACGCGGACGTTGTGGACCTGCTGGGACGTGCGACGAGCAGGCATCATGCCTAGGACTCCTCGCTCAGCTGGTCGAAGTCCGCGGATCGGCATACCGCACGAGCTCCGATCGATTGCGGGCGCCGAGCTTCGTGAGCAACGCGGAGACGTGTGCCTCGACTGTTCGAACCGACAGGTAGAGTCGCGACGCGATCTCGGCGTTCGGTCGACCTTCGGCGATGAGCTGCAGCACTTCGGCTTCTCTCGCCGTCACGCCCCTGGCCGCGAGTGCGTCGGGAACGCCGACGGTCGTCGCGCGCCGCCGCCGGGGGACGGCACCTCCCGCGGCCCGCAGCCGGGCCCGTGTGCGGTCCGACTCGAGCGTCGCGCCGGCGGCGTCGTAGATGTCGAGCGCCTCGCGAAGCCAGACGGTGCGTCGGTCGCCTCCGATGATCGTCGCCATGAGCGTGCGGATCAGCGCGACGTCGAGCGGCATGGGCTGCTCGACCGCGCTGAGGATCGCGTCGATGCGCGCGGCGTCACCTTCGAATGCGGCCGCGGCGGCCTCGATGATCACGGGTCGCGTGTAGAAGCGTTCGAGATCGGGTATGGCGCGTGCCTCCCCGAGTGCCGCCGCGGCGTGGTCGCGTCGACCTGCCGCGAGCAGCGCCCATGGCAGCCAGCACATGCTGTCCATCGGCACCACCCCAGGCATCGCACGCGCGAGCTCGGTGCTGCGCCGCATCCACTCGATGGCGTCGTCATAACGCGCGGCCCGCAGGGCGATGTCGCCGCGCATCGACGCGCTGTGCAGTGCGAGGTCCGGCGTCGGCGCGAGCGTCTCGGCCTCGGCGAGGAGCTCCTCGATGCCCTGCTCGGCGATGAAGCTGCGGCCCATCGCCTGCGCAACGATCAAGTAGGCGGCCTGATCGAGGCCGAGGGGCCGACAGCGCGCGACGGCCTCGTCGAAGATCGCGAGACCGGCCGCCACATCGCCTCGGCTGGTCAGCGCGATCGCAAGGTTCTCCTGGGCCCACGCCAGCTCCACAAGCGAGCCCGCCTCGCGAGCGACCTCGACCGCCTCGTGCAGCCGCTCGAGCGACTCACCGGCGAACAGGTCGACTTTGCCGAGCTGCACCAGCGCTCGCAAGCGCGCTTGGGTTCGGCCGCGCGCCTCGGCCTCACGGGCCTGGCGCTGCCACGACGCGCGCGCGGCGTCTCGGGCGCCGAGGAAGTCGTGGGCCCGCCCTTCGAGATCGAGCCCCGCGAGGCGCGTGTCCGCATCGACACTGTCGTCATCGACGATGCAGCGCGCGCATTCGAGCGCGAACGCCGCGTCGCCTCGCACCAGAGCCAGCCGCCCGGCGAGCAGCGTCAACGCCGGGCTGTCGTCGCCCGCGGTGCGCGCTGCCGCGAGCGCGACGTCGGCGACGTCGGGCACGCCGGCATCGAGCGCGCACGCGATGCGACGTCGCCGGCGCGCGGGCCCATCGCCGTGCACGAGCACCGTCGAGTCGTCGAGCGCGAGCGCGTCGGTCCAGCGGCCCTGTGCGGTCAGCACCGCGGCGAGCTGGTCAGCCGCCGCGGCGCGCACCGAACCGGCGCGCGCGAGCCCCAGCGCAGCTCGCGCGGCGCGTTCCGCGCCCAGCAGCGCATGGTCGTCGACGAGCTGCGCGGCCGCCGCGACCAGCGCGACTGCGGCATCGTCGCAAACACCGACCGCGGCGAGATGGCCGGCCCGGCGCTCGAGCGTCTCGGCATCGGTGGCGTCCGAGAGCGCGTCGATCGCGCGGCGGTGCATGGTGTCGACGAGATGCGGGATGGCGCCGTCGAGCAGGGCATCGCGGATGATCATGTGGCGAAAGCCGACTGTGCCGCCGCTTGTCTCGAGCAAGCCGGCTCGCGCCCCGGCAGTGAGCGCGGCGGCGATCTGCGCGTCGTCGGCACACGCGACGGCGCGCATCATCGCCGGATCGAAGTCGGCAACGACCGCGCCGGCGAGCACGATCTCGCGCTCGGTCGGGTCGAGGAGGTCCATGCGCGCGTCGACGAGATCGCGGATGGAACCGGGCACGCGCCCGGCACCGCCGTGCCAGGTGACCTTCCCGTCGGCAACCACGACGGTTCCGGCGACCACATGCCCGCGCACGAGCTCCTCGACGAGCAACGGCACGCCGTCGGTGCGCGCGAGGACGTCGTTGACGAGCTCGCGCGGTGGCGGGGCCGTGAGCACCTCACCGACGAGCAATTCGACCGCCTCCGCGTCGAGCGAGCCGATCTCGATGATTTCCGTCGTCGCGTCACGCCCCAGCGTGCGCACGAGTTCGTCGGCGACCGTGGACTCCGACGGCCGCAGCGCGCCGATGACCGCGACACCGACCAGGTGCGCCGCGACCAACGCGCGCACGGTCTCGACGCTCTCGGGATCCGCGGCATGGAGATCATCAAGGACGACGACCGTGCCGCCGGCATCATCGGCGACCGCGCGCACGAGATGGATCACACCTTCGGTCGCGAGCAGCCGCTGTTCCGACGGATCGAGGTCCGCGGCCGGCGTCGACTCGAGCGGCCATTCCGGCAGCACGACCCGCAGGCCGCGGTCGTACGGTGCGAGCGCCGACGACCACGGATGGGCGCGCAGCCACGACCGCAACGCGTCGCGCACGACGCTGAACGGCGCCGACGCGGCGAGCGGCGGTCTGCCCGACAGTACGGCGACCCCGATGTCTGCCGCGAGCGACGTGCTCTCGGCGAGCAGTCGCGTCTTGCCGATGCCGCCCTCGCCGACGAGCAGCACGCACGCCGCCTCCCCAGCACGTGCCGCCTCGACCGCGGCCCGCATCTGGTCCAGCTCGGCGTCGCGGCCGACGACCACGGCCGATCGCCGGACACCCCCACCACCGACGACCCGGGCACCCTCCACCCGAGCAGTCTCGCCGCTTACGAGCAGTGGTTCCACGGATGCGCGGCCGCCCTGCGCCGGTGCACCATGGCCTCACCGCAAAACCGACCGACGGACGGAGAAGACCGATGGCGACGCTCGAAGAGGTCATGGGCACGATGATGCAGTGGGCGACCGCCACCGAGGCGCTCGCCGCGCTCGGGGCCGAGCTCGCGTTGCTGCAAGCCGAGGTCGACGCGCCGCCCGAGATCGTCGACGCGCTGCGGGCCGTCACCAGCGCGGCCGGGCTGCCGGATCTCTCCGAGCTTCCCGCGCCGCAACGCGCCGCGATGCTCGGCATGGTGCGCCTCTTCGTCCATCAGGCGGTCGACCTCGTGGACGACGCGGGCCGCGCCCCCGGCTGGACATTCACCGATCCCGCGATCCTCGACGGCTGGGGTCGCGGTTCCACGATGGTCGCCCCGATGATCGCCGCCGCGCATCCCGACCTGCAGCAGGTGAGCACGTTCCTCGACGTGGGTACCGGCGTGGGTCTGCTCGCGGTCGCAGCCGCGCACGTGTGGCCCGACGCGGCAATCGTCGGCATCGATCCGTGGGAGCCGTCGCTTGCTCGGGCGCGCACGAACGTGAGCGGCGCCGGCCTCGACGACCGCATCACGCTCCGAGATCAGGAGCTGGCCTCGCTCGACGACGTCGACGTCTACGACTGCGCGTGGATTCCGACGTTCTTCGTCGGCGAGACCGAGCTCGAGAAGGGCATACCGGTCGCGTTGCGCGCTCTCCAACCGGGTGGCTGGGTAGTGCTCGGCCTCAACCGCACGCCACCGATCCCGCTCGCGCACGCGACTGCGACGCTGCGCGTAGTGCGCGGCGGCGGCACCGCGCTCACGACAGAGCAGGCGATCGAGCTCCTCGAAGAGGCCGGCTACGACGGCGTGCACGCCTTCGAACCGCCCGGGCCCGCACCGATGGAGCTCGTGCTCGGCCGGCGACCCGCCTGACAACCGCGCCAATATCGCCAAGGAGATCTGAGTCATGGGACTGCGCAAGCGCTTCTTTGCCGCGACGTACGACCGCCAGATGGCGAAGGCCGAACGCGATGGCCTCGGGGCCGTGCGCGAACGGCTGCTCGCTGCCGCCAAGGGCGACGTACTCGAGATTGGGGCCGGCACCGGCAGCAATCTCGCTCGCTACGGTGACGCGGTCACATCGCTCACCGTCACCGAGCCCGACCCGCACATGCTGCGCCGGCTCGAGCAGAAGGTCGGCGAGCAGCGGCCCGCTACAACGGTCGTCGACGCGACGGCCGAGAACCTGCCCTTCCCCGATGACCGATTCGACGTCGTCGTGTCGACACTCGTGCTCTGCGGCGTCGACGACCAGGCCAAGGCCCTCGCCGAGGCCCAGCGCGTGCTCCGGCCCGGCGGACGGTTGTTGTTCATGGAGCACGTTCGCGCAATGGACGACGATAAGCGGGCGCGCTCCCAAGACCGGATGAACTGGCTGAACCGCGCGGTCGTGGGGTGCGATTGCAACCGCGACACCGCCGCCGCTATCAGGGCATCCGGGTTCAGCCTCGAATCGCTCGAGCACGGCACGATGCCCCACGCCCCGAAGTTCGTCCAACCCATGATCCACGGCTGCGCGACGGCGCCCTGACGTCACCTCCCCCACGACGGGTTCCGCCGCACCAGCAGGTCCCGGAGCCGGGGTTCGGAGTGGACGGCTTGGCAAAAGAACGTGCGGCCGCGAACTCGGTCAGAGTTGATTGGTCCGCAGCCCTCAGGTCCGGTATTCGGGGTTGGGGTAGTCGAATCGTGCACCCGCGTCCCATGCGGTGCGCTGATTGCCATGTACCGGCCAACCACCCGCGTCCTTGATCATCCGCGCCAAATGGAGCACGTTCCAGGTCATGAATGTCGTGTTGCGGTTCGTGAAATCGTTCTCCGGGCCGCCGGAACCGGGATCGAGGTAGCTCGGTCCCGGGCCGGCATCACCGATCCAACCCGTGTCGGCCTGTGGCGGTATCGCGTAGCCCAGGTGCTGCAGCGAGTACAACACGTTCATCGAGCAGTGCTTTACGCCATCTTCGTTGCCGGTCACGATGCACCCGCCAACGCGCCCGTAGTAGGCGTACTGGCCGTGTTCGTTGAGCAGGTGGGAGTTGCCGTACAGCCGCTCGATCACCTTTGTGCACACCGATGACTTCTCGCCGAGCCAAATCGGCGTGAGGAGCACGAGAATGTCGGCGTCCATCACCCTCGCAAAGATCTCCGGCCAGTCATCGCGTTGCCATCCGTGCTCGGTCATGTCGGGCCAAACACCGGTCGCAATCTGGTGATCGACGGCACGCACCGTCTCGACGTACACACCGTTGGCTTCCATGATCGCGATCGATCGGTCCCCAAGACCTTGCGTGTTCGACGGCTCCGGCGATCGTTTCAGAGTGCAGTTGATATAGATGGCACGCAGATCGGAAAAGTCGAACGGGCTCTCTTCTGAAAACTTGCGTTCCATGTCTGTCAACTGCATTTGCGCCTCCAGATACGACGTCGCTCGCAACCGAAGAGCCGCGTCACCGGAATGCGTTATCGGCTGCACGCACTGTGCTCATCGTGGCTCTCCGCGCGACACCTCATGGGACGCAACGAGAACCCTCGCGTTGAGCCGGCCAAACGTTGTCGAAACGACAACGCCAGTGGAGGTGATGGGACTTGAACCCACGACTTCTACGTTGCGAACGTAGCGCTCTACCGGGCTGAGCTACACCCCCGAAGGGACGTTCAGCGTACCAAACGTCCTCGTGGCGATCAGACGGTCGCGGCGCGCTCGGCCGACTCGATCGCCGCCTGCAGGCGCGCCGCGACCATGGCCGTGGTGAGGTCGCCGCGGGTGCGCTCGAGCACCGCCCGTAATGCGTCCGTCGTGCGGCGCAACCCGCCGGTGACGCCGTCGGGATAGTCGATCGTGACGAGCAGCGAGTAGATCTCGTCCATCGCGCCCATGAGGCGCTCGGCCCGGGCGAGATCGCCGGCCCGCAACTTGTCGAGCAGCTGGCGCCGCAACTCGCTCGCCGCCTCCGCCAGGCCGTTGCAGTACGGCGCAATCTCGATCTGCAGCTCTTCAGGAGGCGGCAACGGTACGTCACGCACGAGCGCGAGCGTGAGCCACGCTTCGGCGAGCTCCTTCTTCGCGTCGTGCAGCGGACCATTGCTACGCACGTCGGGATGACCGACGAGCGCTTCGTCGGCGTGCGCGAGATGCTCGCGTGCCTGACGGGCGAGATCCTCCGCGGAGTCGTACTCGCCCCGGTGCGTCGCGCGGATCGAAGCGGCACACTTCTGAATCGCCTGCCGCGACGCGGCGATGACGATCTCGCGCGCGTGATGCTTCTCCTCGAACGCCGCGCGGGCCAGCTCCCCCAGCCCTGCGATCTCCGTGCCCCGATCCACAGGTAAAGACTACGACGATGCCGCGCGGCGCAGCGAGAAGTCGGCCTGTCGCTGCCGGGGCAGCGAACGCACCTTGTGGGAGCGCTCCATCTGCACGGAGCGAGCCCAGGCCCACAGCGCGCAATACGCGGCCAACGCGAGACCGGCCGCGGCGAACAACGCCCACGCGGCTTGCGCGTTGGTACCGAGCGCGAGCAAACCCAAGCCACCCACGCTCACGAGCAGGAACCGCAACACATCCTTGCGCCGTTTGGCCGCGCGCTGCCCGCGTGTCGAGCGCGCCGGCGCACCGGGACGCAACGCGCCGTTCGTGCGACCGAGCACGTCGAGCCGGTAGTTGAAATCGCCGATCGAGTCGTTCGCCCGTTCCGATCGGGATCGCAGCAGGGGCGGCACCAACACGACCGCCCACAACGCAGCGAGGATGAGCAAGACCACGAGCGTCAAAGCCTCTCGACCACCTTTATTGTCGAAAACGCTAACAACGGATGTCGTGCGAGTGGTGGACCGATGTTACGGGGCGAGTCTCGCGAGATGCCGAACGCACGACAATTCGTAGTCCGCTTCGCGCGGGTTGCGGCGCGACGCGCGGTAACGGGCGTTGTCACCAACCAAACGGGTCGGAACCGTCCGATCGACGCCGCCATGTTCCGGATCGACCGCCCGTTTTCTCCCAGAGCGCGAGCTCACCGATCGTCATCGAACGATCGACCGATTTGCACATGTCGTAGATCGTCAGCGCGGCGACGGCGGCCGCGGTGAGTGCTTCCATCTCCACACCGGTGCGGTCGACGGTGTCGACGTTGGCCTCGACCTCGACATAGGTGTCTTCGATGCGAAAGTTCACGAGCACCGCTCCCACCAGGAGCGGATGGCACAACGGCAGCAGATTCGGTGTCTGCTTGGCGGCCTGGATGCCGGCGACACGCGCGACCGCGAGAACGTCACCCTTCGTGATGGCGCCCGACGCGATCTTCGACGCGGTCTCCGCTTCCATCGTCACCCGGCAACGCGCCACGGCACGGCGGTGGCTCGGTTCCTTGGCCGAGACGTCGACCATGCGGGCGCGGCCGAGAGGATCGAGATGCGTGAACTCCGAGGCCATGGCGCACCAGTCTAGGTGTGCCCCGACCCGGGCACGACCGGCCGGACGAGCTTTCCGGCGAGGTCACGGAGCGTGACCGGCGATCAGCCCCCGATCTGGCTCATCGAGCGGCCCGGCCGGACGAAATCGACCCGGCCGATGTGGTGGCCGGCCCACTTCGTGCCGACCGCGGCCGCGATCGCCGCCCCGAGCCGGTCGTCGAGATCGGCCTCGGCGATCCCGCGGCCCGCGCGCAACACCGCGCGCAGGTCGGTCTCGTCGAGCGCGAAGAGACACGTGCGGAACTGGCCCTCGGCGGTGACACGGACTCGATCACAACTCTCGCAGAACGGCTCGGTGACGCTGGCGATCACACCGACGTCGCCCGCACCGTCGCGATACGCGAAACGTTCCGCGGGCTCGACGTGCGCACCGGTGGCGCGCTCGAGCGGGAACACCGCGTCGATGCGCTCGAGGATCTCGCGTGCGGGAACGACCTTGTCGGCGCTCCACTCGCCCTGCGCGTCGAGCGGCATGAACTCGATGAAACGCACGCCGAGCCCGCGATCGCGACCGAAGCGCGCGAGGTCGACGACCTCGTCGTCGTTCACACCGCGCATCACGACGACATTGAGCTTGAGGGGCGAAAGGCCCGCGTCGCGCGCCGCGTCGATACCTTCGAGCACGCGCGCGAGCTCGTCGCGTTTGGTCAGCGCGAGGAACCGATCGCGCTGCAGCGAGTCGAGTGACACGTTGATACGCCGAAGACCTGCGGCCGCGAGCTCGTGCGCCAGCTCGGGCAACTTCACACCGTTGGTCGTGAGCGCCAGGTCGACGACCAGCGGCGCGAGCAGCCGCACGAGGCGCGTCACGTGGGCGCGCACCAGAGGCTCACCGCCGGTGATGCGGATCGCCTCGAACCCGAAGCGCTCCACGCACACGGTCGCGACCCGCGCCAGCTCCTCGTACGAGAGCAGCTCGTCGCGGGGCAGCCAGCGCATCCCCTCTTCGGGCATGCAGTAGGCGCAGCGGAAGTTGCAGCGATCCGTGATCGAGATCCGCAGATCCTTGACGCGTCGCGCGTAGGGATCGATCAGCGGGACCGGCACCGCGCGTCGCGTCACGGACGCAGGATAGGCACGTCACCGTTCGCGGTGGCCCCCAGGGTCGGGTTCGCTCTAGCTCCTCGCCGGCGCAGCGACCAACTTCAGCCGGCGGATCATCGCTTCCCTGGGTGTGCGGCGTCGCGCCAGCCCAACGCGTCTTCGCACTGTCGCCACGCGGTGCAGCCTCCCGCTGCCGGTGCATCGCCCGCCCGGGCGAAACCTCGTAGCGAGAATGTTTTACCACGCTCCGCGCGAGAAACGCAAGGGGAATCCGCGCCGGTGACCTTCGCCACACTGGCACGCTTTGCGTTGTATCGACTCCCCGGCGCGCGAATACTGAGCCGGGCGGATCGCTCCTCCGGGCAGGATCGGGGCGTGGGGGGCGGCACGGCGGACCTTCGGGCGGAGGTCCGCCCGCCGTCTTGTCTA
>DATMUX010000552.1:0-3882 GCA_035563695.1 Acidimicrobiia bacterium | reverse complement strand
GGGAGCCCGAGCCCGCCGAAGCCCTCGGGGAAGTGCACCCACGCAAGGCCGCGGTCGTACTGCGCGCCGCGGAACGTCGCCTGGTCGGTGGTGCGCGGGTCGTGCGCGGCGAGGAGGTCGTCGACGAGGGCGTCGACACGTACGATGTCGTCGGCCACGGCGTGCACGCTACTCACTTCGTCGTCGCGATGCCGCCGTCGACCGGGATGACCGCGCCCGTGACGTACGCGCCCGCCCGGCTCGCGAGATAGATCGCGACTCCGGCCATGTCGTCGGGACTGCCGATGCGGCCGAGCGGCGACGAGCGGGCGATCGCGTCGCCGAAGTTCCGCAGCGTCTCGGCCATCATCTTCGATTCGAACGGACCGGGTGCAACCGCGTTCACGGTGATGTTGCGGGGCCCGAGCTGGCGCGCGAGATGGCGCGTCAGCTGGTGCACGGCGGCTTTCGACGAGCTGTACGCGTACGTCTCGAGCATCGGCACCTGGATCCCGTCGATCGAACCGATGTTGATGACCCGTGCCGGGTCCTCGGCCGTGCCCGCGGCTTCGAGCAGCGGGAGGAGCGCGCGCGTCAACAGGAACGGTGCCTTCACATTGAGGCCCAGCACCTTGTCCCACGCGTCGCCCGGGTAGTCCGCGATCGGCGCGCCCCACGTCGCCCCCGCGTTGTTCACGAGCACGTGCAATCGTGCTTCGCGCCGGGCGAGCTCCTGCGCGAGGCGATCGCACTCCTCCTCGCGTGCGAGATCGGCCGGGATGCTGACGCAGGTGCCGTCGCGCGCAAGCTCGGCGGCGACCTCGTCGCATACCTCCGCCTTGCGCGACGAGATGTACACCGAGGCGCCGGCCTCCACGAAAGCCCGGGCGATCATGAGACCGATCCCGCGGCTGCCGCCGGTGACGAGTGCCGTCTTGCCGCTGATGTCGAACAAGCCCGTGGACATGCGGGAACCCTAAGCGGCGATCATGCGGGCGGCCGGGGTCGGGCCTGGCGCTCCGAATGATCTCTGACTAACGTCAGATATATGCCCGACCGCGCCGATCTCGTCACCACCGTCCGGACGTTCAACCGGACGGTGACGCAACGCGTGGGCGCGCTCCAGGACCACTACCTCGCGCGTGATCGCCCGCTCGGTGAGGCGCGGCTGTTGTGGGAGGTGGGCGCAGAGGGATGCGACGTGCGCGCGCTCCGGTCGCGGCTCGGGCTCGACTCCGGATATCTGAGCCGCCTGCTGCGGTCACTCGAAGGATCCGGACTGCTCGCGGTCACCACGAATGATCACGACCGGCGGGTGCGCACGGCCCGGCTCACCCGGAAGGGCCTCGCGGAACGGGCGCTGCTCGACCGGCGCAGCGACGCGCTGGCGTCGTCGATGCTCGAGCCGTTGCTGCCCGCGCAGCAGGATCGTCTCGTCGCCGCGATGCGCGAGGTGACGAAGTTGTTGACGGTCGCGCAGCTCGATGTAGGCGTCGTCGATCCCGCGGACCGGATGGCGCAGTACTGCCTGCGGGCGTACTTCGAGGAGCTCGACGCGCGATTCGACTCGGGCTTCGATCCGAGCTCGAGCCTGCCGGCGCCGCCCGAGGAGATGCGGCCGCCCGCCGGGCTGTTCCTGGTCGCGCAGCTGCACGGCGAGCCGGTGGCCTGCGGCGCCCTGAGGTTCCATCGCAACCGGCCGGCGGAGCTCAAGCGCATGTGGGTCTCGCCCGGCGTGCGCGGCCTCGGGGTGGGCCGGATGCTGCTCGAACGACTCGAGCGGCAGGCGTTCGAGCACGGCGCCCGCACCGTGCACCTCGAGACGAACCTTTCGCTCACCGAGGCCATCGCGCTGTACCGGTCGTCGGGCTACCGCGAGGTTCCGGCCTTCAACGACGAGCCCTATGCCGACCACTGGTTCGAAAAGCGCCTGAACCGGCGCGCGCTGAGTCCCACCCCCACACACCGCACACTTGCGTGACGCAACCACCGTGGAGGTGGACAAGTCACGCAAACTTCCGCTCAAGTTCGGCGCCGCACCCGCCGATTCAGCGATGGGGTTCTCTGTCGTCTGGGAGGCGACCATGCCGTCGGCCGTGCCGCGGGTGCGCAGGAGTGCGGAGTCGGTGGCGCGCGAGGTGCGCGTCGCGTTCCGCGAGCTCGATCCCGCCCAGCTCGCGCCGCGCGCCGCAGGACTCGTGTACCTGGCGGCGGGCGCGCTGGTGCTGGGTGTCGACACCATCGCGCCGCAGCTGCGAGGCCGGCACCCGCTCGCGATGGTGGGGATCGCATCGGCGGTGTTCGGTGCCGTGGTGCTCGTCCTTCCCTGGCAGCGCTGGCGCGCGCGGGCGCAGCTCACTCTCGCCGCCTTCGCATTCGTGTTGTTCGCGGCGGGCGGGAGCGTCGCGCACGGGGCCGTCGGTCCGTTCCTGGCCATGCTGCCGTTGCCGTTCGTCTTCGTCGGGTTCACGCAGCGACCGGGGAGCGCGAGTCTCATCGTTCCGGCCGCCGCGATCGCGTTGGTGCTCGCCGGCCGGTTCCACTTCGACGCCACGCTCATGCTGACGCTCGTCTTCGCGTTGCCGATGTCGGCCATCGTCGGTGAGACGCTCGCGCAGGCGCAGCTGCGCCGCAGCCGCGCCGAAAGCCGCGTGGAGCGCCTGCTCGAGGCGGTGCGCATCCTCGCGCGCGTCAACGATGCCCGAGCCGGCGCGCAACTAGTCGCGGCGCTCGCCGCGGAGCTGCTCGGGGCGGACGCGGTGTCGGTGCTGCTGGCCGACCGGAAGGGATCACGTCGCTACCTGAACCGCGCGTTCTTCGGACATCCCGCGCTCGCGGACGCGGCGCCGCTGCTCGTCGACGCACTCCGCGTCGAACCGATGTTGCGTTCGGGTCAGACGACGTTCGTCGCCGAGCCGTCACGGCTGCAACACATCGCGCCGGCCGCCTCTTGCGTGCGCGCGCTCGCGATCGTGCCGCTCCCGGCCGACGATGCCGCGCCGATCGGTGTCGTGATCGCGATGTGGACGACGACGCGCCGCCGCCTGCCCGCGTCGGCGCGCCAGGCGGCCGAGCTCCTTTCGGCCGAAGCGGGCCGGATGTTCCAACGGATCCGCGACGCCGCCGAGCTCGCGCACGACGCGCAGACCGACCCGCTGACCGAGCTCGCCAACCGGCGGACGTTCTCGCGCGCCCTGTCGACGCTGCAGCCCGGCGACGCGGTGATCATCGTCGACCTCGACCACTTCAAGGCGGTGAACGACCGGTTCGGGCACCAGGCGGGTGACGACACGCTGCGCCAGCTGGCCCGCTGCCTCCGGGACACGGCGCGCCAGGTCGACTGCGTCGCGCGCTACGGCGGTGAGGAATTCGCGGCGGTGTTGCCCGAGGCGGGAGCCGGCGGCGCGCGCGCGATGCTGACACGCCTGCGCCGCGCGTGGAGTGCCCTCGAACCGCGCACCACGTTCTCGGCCGGCATCGCGGTGCACGAGTCCGGGCGGCCGGCGCGCGAGACCGTCCGTCTCGCCGATCGTGCGCTCTATGCGGCCAAGGAAGGCGGCCGCGATCGAGACGTCGTCGCGCCCGACGGTGTCGAGCTCGTGCTCCCGTAGCGCGGGCTCAGGACGCGCGGCCCTCGCCGCCCGATTCGTCGTCGCCTGCGTCGGTGCTCGCGTCGGTGCCCGCGGCGGCCGCGTTCCGTGCGATCTGTTCCTCGAGCTCGGTGATCTCGGCGATCTTGGCGTCGATCTGGGCGTCGGCGTCCGCGGGCGCGACGTTGCGGCGCTGTTTGACGACGAGCGCGCCGATCTCGCGGCACAGGTCACCGATGCGCTTGTGGAGACGAAGGTCGTCGACCTTCTCCTTGCCGACCGCGGTGGCATGTTTGGCACCTTCGGCGGCTTT
>DATMUX010000551.1:0-4325 GCA_035563695.1 Acidimicrobiia bacterium | reverse complement strand
CCGCCCTGGAGGTAGCCGCCGATCGCGATACGAACGACGAGCGGGCACGTCCACGTTCCGTTCGATCGCCAGCGCGTGTTCGCGGCCTCGGACTTCAGCTGGTTCATCGCGGGCCAGACGTAGTCGAAGAACTGGATCTCCGCGCACGGGCGCAGGCCGCGCAGCGCCTGACCGACCCCGCGCCCGACGATGTTCGCCTCGGCCAGTGGCGTATTGAAGCAGCGCGCGTCGCCGAACGCGCGTTGCAAGCCGAACGTGATCCCGAACACCCCGCCCTTACCCGGTACCTCGTCGATGACGTGCGGGTCGGCGTCGGCGACGTCCTCGCCGAACACGCGGATGCGCTCGTCGCGCGCCATCTCCTCGTGCAGTGTCAGCCGAATCGACTCGCCGAACGTCACGGGCTCGGCACCGGCGACCGCGTCGGGCTCGCCCGGATCGACGCGCACGGGCATCGGCCCGGTGATGTGGTCGGTGACGCTCTCGGGCGGCGCCTTGGGCGCGGCGAGGGCCGTTTCCGCCGCGGCGCGCACCGTCTCGCGGGCCTCGTCGCGCAGGCGTTGCGCGTCGCCGTCGGTGAGCGCGCCCATCTCGGCGAGCTGGTGCTCGAGCACCGCGATGGGATCGTGCTCGCGTTCGTCCTCGAGCTCCTCGGGGGCGCGGTACTTCTTCTGGTCGTCCGACAGTGAGTGCGAATAGGGGCGGGTCACGAGCGCGTGGATCAGACACGGCCCGGCACCGGCGCGCACGTGCGCGATCGCGCTCGCGCCCTTGCGTCGCACTTCGAAGTAGTCGCGCCCGTCCATCTGCACGACGTGCAGGCCGCGGATGCCGCGCACCATCTCCGAGATGGGTGCCGGGTGCTGATCGGTGGAGCGCACCGAGATCGCGTAGCCGTTGTCGGCGACGACGTAGAGCACCGGGAGGTGCAGGCGGGTTGCGGTGTTGAGCGATTCCCAGAACTCGCCCTCCGACGTCGCGCCCTCGCCCAGCGACACGTAAGTGAGCTCGTCGCCGTGGGCGCTGCAGCCGGCGAGCTGCGGGCGGCGACCGATGTAGCGCGCCGCCTCGGCGCAGCCGACCGCGGGGAGGCACTGGCTCGCGGTCACCGACGTCTGGCTCACGATGTTCGCGCGCCGCGAACCCCAGTGGCACGGCATCTGCCGGCCGCCGCTCGCGGGATCGTCGGCCGCGCCCACCGCTTGCATGAGCATCTCGAGCGGCGTGACACCGAGCGCAAGGCACAGCGCGCGGTCGCGGTAGTAGGGGAAGAACCAGTCGTAGCCGGGACGGAGATGGCGCGCGAGGCCGAGCAGCAACGCTTCGTGACCGGCGCCCGAGATCTGGAAGAACGCGCGGTTCTGCTGCCGCAGCGCGATCTCCCGGTCGTCGAGCGCGCGGGAAGTCATGGCCAACCGCAAGTCGGCCAGCGCTTCGTCGACGAGGCTCGGCTCCGGACTCGCGGCCGTTACGTTCGGCTCGATCGCTGCGTCGTGCACCGAGACGCAGTGTACGGCGTAGCCTGACCGGCGGTGACCCAACCTGCGATCCCGCCGTGGCGAAGGCGAGCGGTGCGCGAGACGCGTCAGTTCCTCTCGCCCGCGGTGCGCAACCTTGCCCGCGAACTGGGCGTCGACGCGTCGTCGCTGCTGGGGAGAGGTACGGGTGGCCGGGTCACGCTCGACGACGTGCGCACGGCGGCCCGGGGCGTTCCCGACGCCTCACGCGACGAAGTGGTGCCGTTCGGCAACATCCGGCGCCGCACGGCCGTCGCGCTCCTCGGGTCGAAACGCACGGCCGCACACGCGCTCGCGGTGACGGCCGCCGACTATTCGGGTGTCGAGCGGGCGCGCCACGCCGCGCGCCTCACTGCGCTGCCCTTCGTCGCGCGCGCCGTCGTCGACGCGCTCCGGGAGTATCCGCTCATGAACGCGACGACGTCGCCCGACGGCGCGTCGGTGACGGTGCACCGCGCGGTGCACCTGGGCATCGCCGTCGATCTCGACTTCCGGGGTCTCGTCGTGCCGGTCGTCCACGACGCCGACGGGTTGCGGCTACGCGCGCTCGCCGCCGAGATCCGCGACGTCGCGAGCCGGGCCCGGGCGCGCACGCTCGGTCCCGACGATCTCGCGGGCGGCACGTTCACGATCACCAACCCGGGCGCGTCGGGGACGTGGATCTCGTTCCCGATCATCAACAGTCCGCAGGTCGGCATCATCTCGACCGACGGCGTCGCGAAGCAGGTGGTCGTCGACCGGGAAGGCGGCCTCGCGATCGCGCCGATCGGTCATCTGTGCTGTTCGTTCGACCATCGCGCCGTCGACGGCGCGTATGCAGGGTCGTTCCTCGAGCGGGTGCGGGAGATCGTCGAGACCCGTGACTGGTCGGCCGAGCTCTGACCTAGGATCCCGCCCATGACCATGAAGGTGCGGGTCGACACGGATCTCTGCGTCGGGCAGGGCCGCTGCTATGCGCTGGCGCCCGACGTGTTCGGCGCCGACGACTTCGGGCACTGCGTCGTGCTGCTCGCCGAAGTCGACGGCTCGCTCGCCGACCAGGCGCACCTCGGCGCGGAGAACTGCCCCGAGCGCGCGATCACACTCGATCCGTCCTAGCCGGCGCATGGTCGGGGTGCTCCAGTACGACGGCAAGCGAGTTATCGTGACCGGCGCGGCGTCGGGAATGGGCGCGGCGACCGCGGAGCTGCTCGTCGAGCTCGGGGCCGAGGTGCACGCCGTCGACATCAAGAAGCCCGCCGTCGGCGGTCTGGCGAGCTTCAGTGAGTGCGACCTGCGCGACCCCGAACAGATCGATGCCACCGTCGCGAAGATCGGTCACGTCGTCAACGCGCTGTTCAACTGCGCCGGGCTCCCGAACACGTTCCCGAACCTCGACGTGATGTTCGTGAACTTCTGTGGTCTGCGGCACGTCACCGAGGCGGTGATCCCGCACATGATCGAGGGCTCGGCGATCGCGAGCATCGCGTCCACCGCGGGGATCGGGTGGATGGCGAACATGGAGCTCCTGTTCGGGTTGCTCGCGACGCCCGATTTCGCGGCGGCACGCGGCTGGTGCGAGGAGCATCCTTCCGATCTCGAGAACGCGTACGGCTTGTCGAAGGAGGCGATCAACGCCTACACGGCGTTCCGTTCGTTCACGCTCGCGCGCGCGGGCATCCGCATCAACTGCGTGAACCCCGGACCGACCGACACGCCGATGATGCCCGAGTTCGAGAAGGCCGTCGGCAAGAAGTACATGGACGAGTTTCCGGTGCCCATGGGCCGCCACGCCGTCGCCGAGGAGCAGGCGTGGCCGCTGCTGTTCCTCAACAGCCCGCGTGCCTCGTTCGTGACGGGTGCGCAGCTCGATTGCGACGGCGGCTTCAAGGGCGGCCTGTTCACCGGGCAGATCGACGCCAAGGTGCTGATGCCCGAAGGCGTCGCCGAGACGCGCGGCTGATCGCACGCGGCATCACGGCGCCGCGGCGAGGAACTTCGCGGCGATCGGCGCGGCGACGCGCCCGCCGACCCCGCCGCCCTCGACGATGACCGCGAACGCGAGGTTGCCCCGGAACCCGATGTACCACGCGTGCGTCGCGGGCGGGTTGGCCGAGCCGAATTCGGCGGTGCCCGTCTTGCCGAACGAGTCGGCGGGCAGACCGGCGCCCGCGGCCGTGCCGCCCGGTTGCAGGACGCCGGCCATGAACGACCGCAGCGTGTCGACCACTCCCGGCGAGAGCGGCGCGACCGTGACCGTCTCGGGTGGCGGCAGCATCGTGAGCACCGGCTGGTGCCATTGCCCGGCGTCGACGGTCGCGGCGACCGACGCCATCTGCAGTGGGCTGGCGAGCACGCGGGCCTGACCGATCGCCGACGCCGCGAGCTCCGCGCGGTCTCTGGGCGCCGGGAACGCTCCGCCGAACGACTGCAGCGGCAGCGACCACCGCGCGCCGAAGCCGAACGAGCTCGCGGCGCTCTGCAACGCGCCGGCCGGGAGCTGGTCGGCGAGGCCGATGAACGCGTTGTTGCACGAGATCGCGAACGCGCGCGCAAGATCGAGCGATCCCGAAGCCTCGCCCTCGAAATTCTTGAACACCCGGCCGTCGACCGTCAGCGTGGGCGGGCACGGAGCCGGAGTCGCACCGTTGCGCCCGTTCTCCAGCAGCGCGGCCGACGTCACCACCTTGAACGTGGAGCCGGGCGGGTACGTGCCGGCGAGCGCGCGATCGAACCCGCCGTCGGGCTTGGACACCGCGGCGCGGACTGCCCCCGTCGACGCGTCGATCGCGACCAGCGCGGCCGGTTGCGGCACGCCGGCGAGCGCGG
>DATMUX010000550.1:0-3149 GCA_035563695.1 Acidimicrobiia bacterium | reverse complement strand
GAGACGACCCTCCGGAGTCAGCGGAGCGTTACGGTGCATCAAGCCCTCCTGGGTGAGCGTGAGTCTTCGACAGCTCCACACTCGCCCAGGAGGCAACTCACTCAGCGGATGTCAACAACGTCCCAGGGCGCAACAACTAGGGCGCCCGGGTGCCCCTCACGCAGCGCGCTCCTGCGAAACCGTTCCGCGTTCGTGGGATCCAGCCGTTGGGCGAAGTACACGTTTGCCCGGCACTTCATCGCTCGGTCGTCAAGACCCGTTCGGAGACTCCGGGGCGATGACCTTCGGCTCTGGCAGGGGGAACGGTCCGTTCACACGATGAAGGAGACGTGCGCGGAAGGAGGTGATGTGATGAAGCAATTCGTGTTCACGACCTACCGGTACAAGACCACCCTCGACGAGAGTGATTTTCGGGCATTGACCAAGCGATTCCGAGACGTCGGTGAGCCTCCTGGCGTCGTCGCTCACTACGAGCGACTCGACGGCAGTGGTGGTGTGCTTATTCAAGAAGCACAGACCGATCCCGAGACCTCGTACCGGTCGATTCTCCAGTACGCGGAATTTATCGAGTTCGACTCGACTCCCATGGTGATGATGGACGAAGCCTTTGGCGTGATCCAGCAGCTGTTCGGCTAACGCAGCACGGAGGTACGGGAACACCGATCCCGCGCCAACGACAAGGAGCGGACGGTCATATCCATCTTGTGTCCGCCAGGCGGACAGTGCCGAGCGTCAGATCGGCGCCTGAGGGATGCTGCGGCACGTGCGTGGATGTCCGCGGGATCGACGGCGATCATCTGACCAAGCGCGCGCACCGTTCCACCTCGGAGGAACTCGTCGACCGGACGGCCTGGGCGGATCAGGTGGTGAGCTTCTAGCGAAAGGACTGCGATGGCGGCTCGTACCATCGTCGTGCTCGGTGGCGGCACGGGCGGGATCATCGCCGCCCGGGGCATCCGTCGCCGCGTCGAGGCCGCGGACCGCGTCGTGGTCGTGGATCGTACGCCGACGTTCGAGTTCGCGCCGTCGTTCTTGTGGGTCATGACCGGCGCGCGGCGCGCCGCGCAGGTCTGCGTCGAGCGGGCTCGGCTGCGACGACGGGGCATCGAAATCCTGGAGGCCGACGTCGTCGAGATCGATGCCGCCCACCGGCGAGTCAAGACCCACGACGGCGACCTGGGCTTCGACCGCCTTCTCGTCGCGTTGGGCGCGGAACTGGCACCGCATGCGCTCGCCGGCTTCGCGGACGCAGCTCACAACATCTACACGCTCGACGGCGCGACCGCCGCGGGCAAGGCGCTCGCCGAAATCCGCGAGGGACGCGTGGTCGTGCTGGTGTCCCGGCTGCCGTACAAGTGTCCGGCCGCGCCGTACGAGACCGCGTTCTTGACCGAAGCGCTGTTGCGGCAGCGGGGCGTCCGCGACCACACCGCCATCGACGTGTACACCCCCGAACCGTTGCCGATGCCCACCGCAGGACCGGCCCTGGGAGAAGCCTTACGCGCCATGCTCGCCGAGCGCGGCATCGGCTTCCACCCCGAACACACCATCGACCGTATCGATCCCGACACCCACGAACTCATCTTCACCAACCAACAGCGAGCCGGCTTCGACGTCTTGCTCGGCGTCCCACCGCACCAGCCACCCGAGGTGATCGCAGCCAGCGAACTCGCCGGCGACACCGGCTTCGTGCCCGTCGATCGCGCGACCCTCGCCACCAACATCGACGGCGTGTACGCGATCGGCGACGTCACCACGATCCCCATCGCCGGGGGCAAGTTCTTACCCAAAGCCGGCGTCTTCGCCGAAGGCGAAGCCGACGTCGTCGCCCGCAACCTCGGCGCCGAACTCGCCGGACGCACCCCGGTTGTCGCCTTCGACGGCAAAGGCGCCTGCTTCGTCGAACTCGGCGACCGCCGCGCTGCGTTCGCGACCGGCGACTTCTACGCCCCCGACACGCCCCACGTACAACTCCGGCGCCCCGGACCCCACTGGCACCTCGCCAAAATCGCCTTCGAGAAATACTGGATGCAACGCTGGTTCTAACGCCCGAACAGCTCACGCAAAAAAAGCGAAGTGTTCGGGAGCTTCTCAGGGCTCGATCGACCCCACATTGGGGAGCATTGCACGGTGTCGCGCAGCGGGTTTGACCTACGACGATGCGGCCGCAGCGCTGGTGTGCCGATCGGGACCGTGATGAGCCGCCTGCATTATGCGGGCACGCGCTGGTCGGGTCATGCCTTCGCGACCGAGAGTTCGTCGCGGAGTTGCGCAATCGTTGCTCGTACCGTTGCGAGGTCGATGTCGAGCCAGATGCATGCGGTGGTGAGCGACGTGAACGCGATGGTGCGGGACGCTCCGGAATGGTTGAGTAAGTCGCCGTAGCGGCCCGCGAGCTCGAAGTCTTTGTCGGCCACGATCGCCGCCCGAAATGGTCGGTCGTTGCGGCGCATCTGCGCGTACAGATCGGCGAAGGCGTGCAGCTCAGCGGCGGTGACGTGTCGCATGTGGGAAGTGCGGGCGTCGCTCAACAGGCGGGTGGTCGCGTGCCAGGCAGGATCAGCGTCTTGTCGTTGTGCGAAGGCATGAACCTCGTCGCCGGAAACGGTGCCGTCGATCACCGAGACCGTCAGGTCGGATCCTGGATCGCTGCGGTACGTGATGCCCATCGGGCGCAGAAGCTAGCGACCGACACCGTCAAGGGACCATAAGGACCGCCACGTGCTCGGGGCGAGACCGCCGGGCATTTACCGACGTGCGATTGGCTGAGACCGCGAGCGGTCGAGGCCGGCGCCGGAACTCGCGCGACCACCAGAGCAGTGTCGCGATGCCAGGGTTTCGCGCGCTTGTGGTCCGACGTCAGTCGGGTGGTGCGGGGGTGTCGATGACCTGGTTGCCGCCTTCCCGTTTGGCGCGATAGAGGTTGCGGTCAGCCACGAGTAGGGCATGGTGGACGTCGTAGGTGACGGGTGCGACACCGATCGAGACCGTGACACCAGTGGGGAGCGCGTGATCGGCCGGCGGTTGGTGGACGGGCTCGACGAGCCGGTCGAAGCGCCGGGGTGAGGGGTCACCGATCAACAAGATGGCGAACTCGTCGCCGCCGTAGCGGCACACGAGGTCACCGTCGCGGATCTCATGCCCGAGTC
>DATMUX010000549.1:0-5423 GCA_035563695.1 Acidimicrobiia bacterium | reverse complement strand
GGTTCGGCGCGTGGGCCGCGGTCGGGACGGCCGCGGCGCTCGGCGCGGTGTCGTTCGCGCTGTGGATCTTCCTCCTCCCGCTCGCCGCGGCCGGCGCGCTCGTGCTCGCCTCGCGGCGCGCGTCACGCGGATCGATCGCGGGGCTGCTGAGTGGTGCCGGCGTGGCGCTGTTGGTGGTTGCGTGGGTGCAGCGCGACGGCCCGGGCACGACGTGCTGGCGGACCGCGACCGGCGGCGGATGCACCGAGCACCTCGACCCACGGCCCTGGCTCGTCGCCGGACTGGGTCTCGTGGTGGCGGGCGTGTGGATCACGTGGCGTGCGCGCCGCTCTGCCCCGCACGGAGCCGGCCGGCAGGCCGGTCGGGGCTGATGCCGAACGGGCGCCCGACCCCGTAGGCTGTCCCGACGATCGTGGGGCTGTGGAGCACCTGGGGGGACGCGAAGGATGGCGGCGTGAGGGCCAGCGGGCGGAGCGCTTCGGTCGCGCTCGCCCTCGGCCTCCTCGTGGTGGTCGTCGGCGGCTGCGGGAGCAGTTCGTCGTCGTCTTCGTCGTCGCCGGCGACGATCGACGCCGGCCAGGTCAACCTGCAGCTCCCGCCCGGGTGGAAGGTGACCAAGGGCGGCGCGGCCCAGCCGGCCTCGGCGAGCGGGGCCAACGCCGGCGCGGCCGGCGCCGCCGATGCGTCCGCGAGCAACGACACGGTGCCGCTCGCGCACGACGACCCGCAGACGAGCTTCTTCAAGTCACTGGGTGTGTTCCAGTCGTGCCTGAAGGGCCTCGGCGTGAAGTTCATCGGCGCGCCCGATCCGTCGAACCCGAGCTCGCCCACGAACGACCCTGGTTACCTGAAGAACCTGTCGACGTGCGCGGCACGCAGCAACATCCTGAAAGCGCTCAAGGACGTGCAGGCCGCGCAGGACAACCTCACGCCCGCGCAGATCCAGACGCAGAACCAGGGCTTCCTGAAGTGGCGTGACTGCATGATCGCTCGCGGCTGGGGGATACCCACCCCGAAGCCCGACTCGAAGGGACGCTTGTTCTCCTTCGGGAACACCACCGGCGGCGCGCTGCAGTTCACGCCGCCGCCGGGTCAGGACATCTTGACGAGCAAGGACGTCTCGGACTGTGCCGCGCAGGTGCAGCGGGCGACGCAATCAGGGAGCCCCGGCGGTTGAGCATGTCGCGGAACGCAAGAGTGGTCATCGGCATCGGGATCGTGGTGGTGCTCGTGGCCGTCGCGGGCGTCGGGTACGCAATGTCCGGGAGCAGCTCGGCCAAGAACAAGGATCTCGTGATCCTCTCGGCCGTGCAGCGGCGCACGTTGCAGGACACCGTCACACTGACGGGGACGCTTTCTCGCAAGGAGATCCGCAAGGTCACGGCTGCGAGCCAGGCGACCGTCAGCGCGGTGTACTCCAAGGACGCATCGGTCGCCAACGCCGGCGACTCGATGTTCTCACTCAACGGTCGCGACGCGATCGCGGAGCACGGCGACGTCCCGTTCTTCCGCTCGCTGACGGTCGGTGACCGCGGCGACGACGTGCTCCAGCTGAAGCAGATCCTCGCGAGCGCCGGGTACGACCCCGGGCCGATGGACACGGTGTTCACCGAGCAGACGCGATTCGCTCTGGCGCAGTGGCAGGCCCAGTATCACTATCCCGGTGCGACGACGATCACGCCGCAGGCCGCGACGGTCTCGTTGACCCAGAGCGCCTCGTACAAGGTCGGGCCGCAGGGCTCCGTCGGGATCATCATCCCGGGCAGCGGTGGCCGGGCCGCGAGCGCGGGCGGCGCGACCGCGGTGCTGTCGGCGTTCCATCCCGACGCCGCCGCCGCGCCGATGCCGTCGTTGCGGGTGCAGTCCGTGAACGCGGTCGTCTCCGAGGGAACGCCCGCGACCTTCCTGATCACGGCGTCGGCCGCGAGCGGCAGCGACATCACGGTCGACCTGAACTGGGGCGGCACCGCGACGAGCAACGACGTCGTGACACCACCGTCGACCGCGACGCTGCTCGCGAACACGACGACGGTGTCGGTTGCGGTACCCACCCGCCTCGACAATGTGGTGAAGCCGACGAAGACCCTGACGGTATCGCTCGGCGCGAGCGCGTCGTACTCGGTCGGGGCGCCGAGCTCCGCGCAGACGTCGATCACGAACCTCAACGTGCCCGCGGTCCACATCTCGGGCGGCACGACGCTCTCGCCCGGCGGGAGTGCGACGCTCACCGTGACTGCCGACCAGGCGCCCGTGCACGACACGCAGGTGAACGTCACGTTGTCGGGCGACGCGATGCCGGGGACCGACTACACCACGATCAACCCCGTCCTGACGCTGCCGGCCGGCCGTACGTCGACATCGGTCACGGTGACGACGCGGAACAATCACGTCATCCAACCGGACCGCCACATCGTCGCGTCCATCACACCCGTGCCGGGCCAGTACAGCGTCGCGGCACCCGGCAGCGCCGTGATCACGATCGCGGGCGCGACGGGGAACGCCGCGCTGCCGTTCGTGACGCTGCAGTCGGCGATCGCGACGCTCCAGAAGGGCCAGCCCTACGTCGTCACGATCGGGCTCAGCAGCGCCGTGAGCACGCCGCTGACGATCACGCTCGCGTACTCCGGAACCGCGGTCGCGGGTACCGACTACGTCGTTCCGAGCGGGACGATCGTCATGCCCGCCGGCCAGACGTCGCTGCCCGTGCAGATCGCGACCGTGCAGGACAAGCTCGTCCAACCGGACCGCGTGCTCACCGTCTCGGTCGCGGCGAGCAGTGCGTACCAAGTCGGATCGCCGAGCCAGGCGTCGGTGACGATCCAGGCCACCGCGGTGCCCGAGCTCAACATCACCGCCAGCACGTCGGGCGTCCCGGCGGGCGGCGGTGCGGCCTTCACGATCACGGCCGACCAACCGCCGGCTCAGGACACCACGGTCAACTTCTCGATCGTCGGCACTGCCCAGCCCGGCGTCGACTACCAGCCGATCGCGACGACGGTGGTGCTGAAGGCCGGCCAGACGCAGGTCACCGTCGTGCTGCGGACGCTGCGCAGCGATGTCGTGTTCCTCCCGACCGACATGATCGTCGGCGACTGGCCGACTCGCGTCGGCCAGGTCTACGTGAAGCAAGGTGACGTCGTCACGCCGGGCACGCCGATCCTGTCACTCACCGAGACGACCTTCACCGTGACGCTCCAGGCGTCGGCGTCCGACCGCACCAAGCTCGCCGTCGGCCAGCACGCAACGGTCAAGCTCGTCGGGAGCCAGAACGAGGTCGACGGCACGATCACCGAGCTCGACGCGACCCCGACACTGCTCACACAGTCGGGCGGGGCTTCCGCACAGACGGGCGGCCAGGCCGGGGGCGGCCAGGGCGCGCAGCAGGTCTACGAGGGCAAGATCCAGGTCAGCGACCTCGGAGCTGCCGACGGCGCGGCGGTCAGCATCGATGTCGTCGACCAGGAGAAGCCGAACGCGATCACCGTCCCGATCGCCGCGGTGAAACAGAACGGACAAGGCGTCGACGTGGTGCGCGTCATCGATCTCAACAACCGCGGGCACATCACCGAGGTCGCGGTCACCACCGGTCTGTCCGAGGGCTCCTACATCGAGATCACCAAGGGCCTGCGGGGCGACGAGACCGTCGTCGTCGACGTGCAAAAGCCGTCGTGAGCACCGAGCCCGCGCCCGGGGCGCCGACCTGGAACGCCCGCTCCGACGACACGTTGCTCGAGCTCGAGCAGGTGTCGCGCGTGTACGGCGACGAGGTCCCCGTCTACGCGCTGCGCGACGTGTCGCTGCGGATCCACGCGGGCGACTTCGTCTCGATCGTCGGGCCGTCGGGCTCCGGAAAGTCGACGATGCTCGGCCTCCTCGGCCTCCTCGACCTCCCCACATCGGGCAACGTGCGCGTGGCCGGCACCGATGCAACCACACTCGACGACGCGACCCGGTCGAAGCTGCGCGGTGAATCGATCGGTTTCGTGTTCCAGCAGTTCCACCTGATCCCGCACCTCACCGCCCTCGGGAACGTAGAGACCGCGCTGCTGTACCGCGACATCAAGCCCCGGGAGCGACGGGAACGCTCGTACCAGGCGCTCGCCGATCTCGGACTCTCGGCGCGCGCCGATCACCGCCCCGTGCAACTCTCGGGCGGTGAGCAACAACGGGTTGCCCTCGCGCGCGCGATCGTGACCGAGCCGCTCATGGTCCTCGCCGACGAGCCGACGGGCGCGCTCGACACGGCCAACGCCGCGCACGTGCTCGAAGTGTTCCAGGAGCTCCGGTCGCCGGAACGGGCCGTCGTCCTCGTCACGCACGACCCGACGGTCGCGAACACCGCGCACCGCAAGGTCAGCATGCGCGACGGCGAGATCGTGTCGGACGAACGCGCGGTGCAGGCCGGATGAGCAGTTCGCGCGACCTCCTCGGTGTCGCCTGGTCCGGACTCACCGCGCGGCGCGTCCGGACCCTGCTGATCATGCTCGGTCCGATCGTGGGCGTCGCCGCGATGGTCGCCGCCGTCGGTCTCACCGAGAGCGCCAAGGGCGACCTCAAGCAGCGACTCGCGCAGCTGGGCACCAACCTGGTCATCGCGCAGGCGGGCGGAACCTTCGGCTCGCAGAACCCGACGTTCCCGGCCGACGCCGTGCAACGCGTCCGCGCGCTGCCGACCGTGACCAACGCCTCCGCCACGACGAACCTCTCCAGCGTGATCGCGACACCCATCGCGGGCGGGAGCGACTACTACCAGTCGTTCCCCGTTCCGGTGCGCGCGGCCGACGCGTCGCTACCGTCGGTGCTCCAGGTGCCGGTCCTCGACGGGCGGTGGCTGAGCGCGACGGACGAGCAGCTCCACATGCCGTCTGCGGTCCTGGGCGCGGGCCTCGCCAACCAGTACGGCCATCTCGACGGCGAGATCCGCACCATCCGTCTCAACGACACCGATTTCGGCGTCGTCGGAGTGCTCGGCTCGGTCGCGCTCGACCCCGACCTCGACAACGCCGTCTTCATCACGCAATGGTCCGCCAAACACGTCTTCGGCACCGACGGCAAGCCCAATCAGCTCTATGTACGTTCGCAACCGAGCAGCACTCAGGCGACGGCCGACGCCATCCCGACCGCCATCAACCTCGGGGGCCCCGACCAGGTGTCGACGAAGGTACCGACCGACGTGCTCCAGGCGGCGTCGCAGGCCGACAAGACGCTGCAGCAGACTGCGCTCTTCGCCGGGTTACTCGCGCTCGCGGTCGGCGGGCTCGGCATCGCCAACGTCATGTCGATCTCGGTCATCCAACGTTCCTCCGAGATCGGCATCCGCCGCGCCGTAGGACACACCCGGACCAGGATCGCCTCGCAGTTCCTCCTCGAAGCGCTGTTCGTCGGCGTGTTCGGGGGGCTGCTCGGCGCCGCGCTCGGCACCG
>DATMUX010000548.1:0-3738 GCA_035563695.1 Acidimicrobiia bacterium | reverse complement strand
ATGGCGGAACTGGGTCGCGAGCCCCGGTCGAGCCCGGACGAAGTTCGAGCGTGAGCCATGACATGTCATGCGGCCTGCAGTGCCGGTTTGTGCTCGAAAGGCGTCGGTTTCCGGGGGTATCGGAGCAATGAACGACGCGGTCGACGATCGTGGTCGCGCGCGACGGTCGCGGACCGCTACGCCGGTACGGTGCGCGATCGCGGCAGCGGCACCGCGCGCGCCGCCTTCCCGCCGGTCGAACGCGGCACCAGCGACGGTTCGGCCGGCTGGACGATCTGGCACGCGTGCGCCTCGTGCAGCGCGACCACCGCGTGGCACACCTCGACCACGGGACGGTTGGTCTTGCGGGCGAGCTCACGCACACTGGACCGGCCGTCGATCGCGGCGAGCAGCCGCCAGCGCTCGCGGTCGACGACGAGCTCTTCGACGCCGAGCTCCTCGGTGAGTCGAGCGCGGCACTCGAGCGACGGGATGACCGCTTGGATGCCGCGCCACTCCTCGAGCAGCCGCTCCAGCTCGTCGTTGGCGAGCTCGAGATCTACCGTCTCCGCGCAGCTCCAGGGCGGCTCCTCGGCACCGAGGCGGAACGAGCCGTCGTCGACGCGCGTTGCCGCGAAGAGGACGTCGACCAGGCGCACGAGCAACGCCGGTCCGTGCTCGATCGCGTCGGGCGTCTCGCTCGAGATAGCGGCGCAACAACGCCCATCTACGACATACAGAACCGCGGACGCGGGCCCGGCGTCGAGCCAGAGTGCTCCGGTCTTGCGTGACTGGGCGATCAGGCCGAGCAGCTCGGACAGGGCCAGCGTGTCGAACGTTCCTTGCAGCACGGCGATCCCCCCGAATCGACTTTCTCCTCCGTCGTCCATCGACGGTTTGGCGCCCGAGTCTTTAGGGTTGTCCTGACCTTTGTGTGAGCGCCGCCGAGTGGTGGCCGTGGCCGCGGTGGCTGATAGGTCGACGGGGAGCCGGTTCAGTCCTTCATGAACCAGCCCCGCACTTGCGCTTCGTGATCGACGAAGGGTGTTCCCGACAAGTCGACGACGACCTTTTCGATCGTGCCGCCCGTGAAAGCGAATGGCGCCTCGTACTCGGGCGTGACCGCCGAGCCGCTGTCGCGGCCGACGGCGATGCCGTCGCCCGTCACGCAGAAGTAGCCCGGTTGCGTGACGATCTGCTCCTCACCGACTTTCGCATCATCCGCGTAGAGCGAGAGCGTTCCCTTGGTGCCCGGCATGGCAGGGTCGTCGTTGGGTCCGGCCGCCGTAAAGTCGGCCGTGTAGATGTGTGCTCCCGGTGTGATGTCGGCGCTCGCAACGACATCCTGGAACTCGCTGCCGATCCAGTTGAACGTGTAGCGCAGCTTCCGGTCCTTGATGTACAGGGCATGCCCACCCGCGACGCCGCCCGCGGCCCACAGCACACCGCTCGCGTCGGCGGAAGCAACATCGACGCCGGCCGCGATCGTGTACGAGCGGCCGGAGATGAGCGGTCCGGCCACCTCCGGGACGTCGGAGGCGTCGGGATAGAAGACGTACTGGTCGCGCGGTGGCGCCGGGCGCGGACGATCGGCCAGTACCTGTTCGAGCGCCGATCGATCGTCGAGCGGCAGACCGTTGTAGATGCCCGCGTAGTAGAACCACAGGCTCTTCATTGCTTCGAGGCGGCTCGGCTCCTTCGCCGCAAGGTCGGTCGACTGTGAACGGTCGTGCTCGAGATCGAAGAGCTCCCATTCGTCGTTCTCGAAGTGGCCCCAGCCTGCGAGCGGCGGGTGGATGGAGCACGCGAGCCAGCCTTCGTGATAGATCGCGCGCTGGCCGAGCATCGCGTAGAACTGCGTGTCGCGACCGGGTGCGGAGTTGTCGGTCAGTGCGGCCGCGAAGCTCTGCCCCTCGATCGGGCTCTGCACGTATCCCTTGATGACATCGGGCGGCGTGATGCCGAGGAGCTCGTAGATCGTCGGCACGACGTCGACGGCGTGGATGTACTGGTGGCGTACGTCGTTCGTCGGCTTGATCTTCGCCGGCCACGCAACGACGCACATGTCGGCGACACCGCCTTCGTATCCGGCCCAGCGCTTCCAGTACGGGAACGGTGTGTCGAGCGCCCACGCCCATCCGGTGTTGTAGTGGTTGTTCGACGCCGGCGTCCCGAGCTCGTCGATGTGCGGCAGTGTGCGCTCGACGCTCGACGGGAGCCCGTTGAAGAACTCCCACTCGTTGAATGTGCCGTTGGGGCCGCCTTCGGCACTGCCGCCGTTGTCGGAGATTGCGATGATGATCGTGTTCTCGAGCTGGCCCGTCGCTTCGAGGTAGTCGATCACGCGGCCCAGACGATCGTCGTAGTACGAGATGTAGCCGGCGAACACTTCCATCATGCGCGCGAACAACCGTCGTTCGTCGTCGTTCAACGAGTCCCACGGACGCACCATGTCGACGAACGGCCAGGGCTGGCCGTCGGGGCTCTTGCGTTGCGGTTCGCCGTGCGGATTGATCGGGGAGAGCGCAGTGTCGGGCGGCAACAGCCCGAGCTCGATCTGGCGGGCGAGGATGCCGGCGCGGATCGCTTCGTAGCCCTCGTCGAACTGGTCCTTGTAGCGGTCGGCCCATTCCAACGGGACGAGGTGCGGTGCGTGCCCGGCCTGCGGCGCGAAATACATGAAGAACGGCTTGTCGGGATCGATGCCCTTGGCATCTTGGATGTACTGGATCGCGCGCGCCGCGAGGTCGTCGGCGAGGTGATACCCGTCCTCGGGACGCCCCGGAGACTCGATCTGGTGGTTGTCGTGGACGAGGTCGGGGTAGTACGAGTTCGTTTCACCGCCGAGCCAGCCGTAGAAGCGCTCGAAACCGCGGCCGAGCGGCCAGCGGCCCTTGTACGCCGCGAGGTTGATCTCTTCCCCCGGTGTGAGGTGCCACTTTCCGATGCAATAGGTGTTGTAGCCCTGCTCGTGAAGTACTTCGGAGACGAAGCCATTTTCGAACGGGATGCGCGTCGAGATGCCGGGAAAGCCCGAAGAGAACTCGGCGATCGTTGCCATGCCGTTGCTCGTCGCGTTGCGACCGGTGAGAAGAGAAGCCCGCGTGGGCGAGCACAGCGCGGTCGTGTGGAAGTTGGAGAACTTCACGCCCATGTCGGCGATGCGGCGCATCGTCGGGCACTCGACCGGTCCGCCGTAGCAGTCCATCGTCGCGTATCCGAGATCGTCCCACGCGATGAGGAGAACGTTGGGTGCACCCTGGGCCGCGCGCGGCGCAAGGTAGGGCTCCCAATCAGGCACCGAGTCGCGAATGTCGATCGCGATCTTGCCGTTGAAGTGGTTCGCCATGAGGTGGCCTCTCTCGCGACGCCGGCGCGTCAGCTGGTTGCATGGAATCTTGGAAGGGCTGACGAGCGCGCCGCAACTCTTTGGTCCTCGTGCGAGTCCGGCTGTGACGTGCGAATCGGCGGCGCTTCTTGGCGAACGAATCCCGCTGAGGGTGTCCCGGTGCGCGCGCGACGTGGGACGTGAGCGTTCGCGTGGGTTCCGGCCCGGCGCATGACAGAACGCGCCCCGGTCGGGCAATGTTGCAAGCGGAACTCGACAGGTGAGGTGTGCGGTGGCCGCGAAGGTCGCATTGATCACGGGTGCGTCGGCGGGAATCGGCCGGGCTTGTGCAGATCGATTGGCGGCCGCCGGCTGGATCGTCGTCGGCGCGAGCCGTCGAGGTACGGCGGGCGAAGGATGGTCGGGCATCG
>DATMUX010000547.1:0-11393 GCA_035563695.1 Acidimicrobiia bacterium | reverse complement strand
CGACCGGCCGCGAGCGCGACCTGGAGATGAACATCGCGAACCGGCTCGACAACCGCGATGTCGCCGGAATCGTGATCACGCTGCGAGACGTGACCGCCCGGCGCCAGCTGACGCGCGAGCTCGAGCGGCGCGCGTTCCGCGACGATCTCACCAAGCTCGCGAACCGAGCGCTGTTCATGGACCGGCTGGAGGTCGCCCGGTACCGCAGCCAACGCTCCGGGGCGGGGATCGCCGTGCTGTTCATCGACCTCGACGATTTCAAGGCCGTCAACGACGGGCTCGGTCACGGCGCGGGCGACGTGCTGCTCTGCGCGGTGTCGAGCCGGCTGAGCCAGTGCCTGCGACCGTCGGACACGATCGCGCGTCTCGGCGGTGACGAGTTCGCCGTGCTGCTCGAGGACGTCGAGGGAGTGCAGCAGGTGGAGAACACCGCTCGGCGGTTGCTGGAGGTGCTCCAGATGCCGGTGGAGGTCGGGGAGATGTCGGTGACGGTTCCCGCCAGCATCGGCATTGCCCTCGCCTCCGACGGTGCATCGCGTTCGAACCTCATGCGCGACGCGGACATCGCGTTGTACCGGGCCAAGGCGATCGGGAAGAACCGGATCGTCACGTTCGACGCCACGATGGGTTGGGAGGCGCACAACCGTCTCCAGCTGCGGTCACAGCTCGAGTCGGCGCTCGCCGACGGGGCACTGCGCGTCATGTACCAGCCGATCGTGTCCATCGACTCGAGCCGGATCGTCGGCGTCGAGGCTCTGATCCGCTGGGAGCACCCGACGATGGGATTGCTGCTGCCCGAGGAGTTCCTCCCGATCGCCGAGGACAGCGGGCTCATCACGCCGATCGGCAGCTGGGTGCTGCACCACGCGTGCATGGATGCCGCGGCGTGGAACGCGCAGGGCCACGACGTGTACGTGAGCGTCAACATCTCGGCCCGTCAGCTGCGGGAGAGCGAGTTCGCCGACGTCGTCCAGGCCGCGCTCGGAGCATCGGGCCTGCGCGCCGACCGCCTGATGCTCGAGCTCACCGAATCGGTGTTGATCGACGAGCGCGCGGGGCGGAACCTCGTCGAGGCGGTCGCACCCCTCGGCGTGGGCGTCGCCATCGACGACTTCGGCACCGGGTACTCGTCATTGGCCTACCTGCAGCGGTTCCCGGTGCACGTGGTCAAGATCGATCGCACGTTCATCTCTCGCATCAACGAGCACGGTGCCCGGGCGGTGTTGAAGAGCATGACCGCCATCTCCGACGTCATGGGCTACGTGAGCATCGCCGAAGGGGTCGAGAGCAGCGAGGAAGCATCGGAGCTCATGGACCTCGACTACCGATTCGCGCAGGGCTTCCTCTGGAGTGAGGCGGTCGACGCGGTCCGGATCGGCGCGATGCTGAGCTCCGACCAGCCGGCCCCGGCATGAGCGCAGCCGGGCATGATTGGTGCAAACGCCTCCGTCGGCCCTAGTTCTCGCCGCGGAGCACGGGGCGCCACCGTCTCGATCCCGGCCGCGAGGCGGTACAGGAGGCCCCGATTCGTCCCGAGATCTCTGAGGTGAGGTCTTGGACGGGCTTATTGGCTCCGCGCGCGCCGCGCAGCAACGCGGGCCGCTTCTCGTGGATGGTCGTCGCGACGCTCATCACGGGCACGGCGTTCGCCGTGCTGCACGTCCGCGGCATGGTCGGGGACGCGCCCCTTCCGGGGTTGCTCGCCCTGTTGGGCGCGGTATGCCTCACCTCGTTCCTCGCTGATCGAGCGTGGGGCGTCGAGCCGACCACAGTGCAGCTCCACGGACTCCTCGCGGTGCAGTCGCTCGGTGTGACGGCCGTGATCTACGCGATCGGATGGGGGCCGACGCTCGCGCTCGGCTACCCGTTCGTCGTCGCCAACGACCTGCGCCAGATCGGATCGCGCGTGTGGCGCCCGGCGATCGCCTGGTGCACCGCCGGAATGGTCGTCGGGCAGCTCTTCATCGCCGCGGGCTGGACCGGTAGCTATGTGGAGGCGCCGTCGGTCCACGGGTTGGCCGTGCTCTCGATCCTCGGTGTCGCGTTCATCGTGCAGCTCCTCGGTCAGAAGACCGCGGCCCAGGAAGCTTCCGAGGCGCGGCTGCGCGAGGGGGAGGCGCGCTTTCGCGCGTTCTTCGCCGACAACCCGCAACCGATGTGGGTCTTCGACGCGACGACGCACGCGTTCATCGAGGTCAACGACGCGGCCGTCGAGAAGTACGGCTACAGCCACGACGAGTTCCTCGCGTTGGGCTCCGGTGACATCGGGCCGGTCGGGGGCGCGCCGCGCGAAGCCGCGTCGGTCACATCCGCCAACGGCGGGACGCGGCGCGCAGTGTCCTGCACGCACCGGCTGAAGGACGGGCGAACCATCGACGTCGAGCTCGACAGCAACGAGCTGTTCATCGGGGACCGGGTCGCCGTCGTCGTGGCCATTCGTGACGTCACGGAGCGCAACGAGCTCGAAGCCGCGCTGCGCCACCAGGCGTTTCACGACCCGTTGACGGGCCTCGCGAATCGCGCCCTGCTCGAGGACCGCATCGAGCACGCCATCCACCGGCAACGCCGAACGAAGCAGACCGCCGCGGTGCTCGTGCTCGACCTCGATCGCTTCAAGACCGTGAACGACAGCCTCGGCCACACCGCCGGGGACCACCTGCTCGTCGGAGTCGCCGAGCGGCTTCGCACCGCGCTACGCCAGGCCGACACGCCGGCCCGGATCGGGGGCGACGAGTTCGCGGTGCTCGTCGAAGACCTCGACACGGTCGACGACGCGACGATCATCGCCCGCCGCATCCTCGCCGAGCTCTCGGAGCCGTTCCGGATCCAGGGCCTCGAAGTGTTCGTGCGCGCCAGCATCGGCATCAGTCTGCTCGACGTCGACGGCGCGACCGCGGAGGAGTTGCTGCGCAACGCCGACTCGGCGATGTATCGCGCGAAGAAGGACGGCAACTGCTTCCGGATGTTCGAGAGCGAGATGCACCGCAGTGCGGTCTGGCGCCTCGAGCTCGAAGCCGACTTGCGGCGTGCGCTGGCGGAGAAGCAGCTGGTGTTGCACTACCAGCCGATCGTGTCGCTCGCGACGCAGTGCGTCGTCGGGGTCGAGGCGCTCGTGCGCTGGGATCACCCGACCCGGGGCCTCGTACCTCCGCTCGAGTTCATTCCGTTGTGCGAGGAGAACGGGCTGATCGTCGAGCTCGGGCGATGGGTGCTGCGGGAAGCGTGCGTGCAGACGCAACTCTGGCGCGACACGCGCAATCCGGCGCTGGGCGTATCGGTAAACGTGTCGCGCCGGCAGCTGCGCGACCCGGGGTTCGTCGACGACGCCATCGGGGCGTTGCGCGATTCGGGCCTGGCGCCGTCTGCGCTCACGCTCGAGATCACCGAGAGCGCGCTGGTCGAGGACGAAGCGCTCGTCGTCGACCGGCTCCTCGCGTTCAAGCGACTCGGCGTGAAGATCGCGATCGACGACTTCGGTACCGGCTACTCGTCCCTCAGCTCAGTGCACAACTGGCCGGTCGACACGTTGAAGATCGACAAGTCGTTCATCGACGGCGTGACGACGCGATCGGCGGCCCTCGGCGTCGTACAGGCCATCGTCGGCCTGGCGCAGGTGTTGCAACTCGAGACGGTCGCCGAGGGCGTCGAGCTCGGATCGCAGCTCGACCGGCTCTTCGAGCTCAACTGCAGTCACATGCAGGGATACTGCTTCTCGAGGCCGCTTCCGCCCTCGCAGGTCGCCGATCTGCTCGAGACCAATCGGTCGAGCGCGCCACCGACCGGCACGATGAGCTGATCGCGGGCGTCTACTTCGCGAAGCAGCCCTGCAGGAAGCTCATCAGCGCGGGCGTGACGATGGTGTCGCCGGGGGCGCCGACGTCGACCGCGAGATCGGAGTGCTCGAGTTGTTGGGCGTCGAGCACCGTGACCGGCACCCCGGCCTTCTTCAGCGCGTCGATCCAGGCTCGGTGCTGCTGCATGCGCCACTCCGGCCCGCGTGCCGCGACGAAGTAGTGAGGTATCCCTTTGTTGGCCGCGACGTAGCGAATCGGCGAGGCCTCGGCCCACACCGCCGGGTCGGTGCCGAACGCGTCGGCATAGATCGGCCGGTACTCGGGCGGCGAGGTGGTGTTGCCCGCCACGACGTCGTAGCCCTCGCCGTCCATCGACCCGGCGCAGGTGATCGCGTCGAGTGGGAGCTGCATGTGGCCCAGGTAGCGGGCATCGGCCGAGATCGCGGCCACGATCCCGCCGCCGGCACTGTGCCCGAGCACCGCGACGCGGGCGCGATCGATACCGAACTCGGAGGCATGGTGCACGAGCCACGCCACCGCGTCGGCGCCGTCCTGGTCGTGGACGGGCCAGCGCCACGGGTTCGGGACGTCGGCGTCGGTGAGGCGGTAGTTGACGCTCGCGAACGCGTAGCCGGCACCGTTGAACAACGTGACCTTGTCGGCGATGAAATCCTTCTTGTCGCCGCCGCCCCAGGACCCGCCGTGCACCCACACGACCAGTGGCCGCGCCTGACAGGGCTCGGTCACCGCGGGCAGGTAGAGGTCGAGGCTCGTGAGGTTGGGGTCGACGCCTTCGTAGGAGGCGTAGCGATGGGTCTGGGCCGCCGCGGCGCTCCGGCACGGTGCGGTGGTCGGCGGGGTCGTGCTGTTGGTGGTCGCGCTGCTGCTCGTGTCGTTGGTTCCGCTGCTGCACGCGCTCACGGAGACCGCGCCGAGCATGACGGCCGACAGGACCACGAGTCCGCGCCGGTGCGCGGGAGGTGCAGGGCGAGCAGGGCGGGCGGGGCGGCGGGCCGGAGGCATCACCGCCATGATCGCGCCGGATCTCAGCGCTCGAGCGTTTCCTTCAAGCCCTGGACGGAACCCTCGTAGATCGGCAGGAACATCGCGAGCAGATCGTCGGGCTCGACGTCGACCGCCCAGGTGACGTGGGAACCGGCACCTTCGGGTGAGATCGTGATCGTCGCGAGGTGCGACCGGAGGTTCGGGATCGGCGACTCGACGACCGAGTACGAGATGCTGCGCGCCTCGTCGTCGAGCGAGCGGAGCTGCTCCTTGACCTCGATGCCCATCATCCCGATCGTGCGGACGTCGCCGTCGAGCGTGCACGACTCCACGCCGGGCATCCACTGGTCGAGCGTGCCGAACTCGCGCACGACCTTCCAGACGTCGTCGGGGCTGCGATCGATGGAACCTTCTGCTGTGCCGTCTGCCATGTCTCCTCCTCGGGCGGGCATCATTCCATGAACGCGCCGCGCGGTGCGAAGACACCGCGCCGCCAGCGGTCGGGCGTGCCGAGCAGCGCGCGCGGGTAGTCCTCCCACATCCAGCGGGCGAAGTTGCGGCGCGTCCACTCGGTGAGATCCACGGTCGCGAACGCCGCGGTCGCCGCGTGTGGCGACCGCATGATGGCCTGCAGGAACGCGGCGAAGCGCAGATCACGTCCGAGCGCCCGGTGCACGAGGCGCCGGTAGTCGGCGCCGGTCGCGACGGCCCGCGCCGCGAGCATGCCGGTCTCGATCGCCTGGGCGATGCCCTCGCCGGTGAGGGGGTCGACCACCCCCGCCGCATCTCCCGCGAACAGCACGCGCCCGTGCGCGAGACGGCCGGGGGAGTAGCGCGTCGGGATCGGCCACGCGCGCATCGGTCCCGTCGGCCGCGCGCCCGGACCGAGCACCGCGCGCAGCGCGGGGCGCGCGAGCACGTCGGGCCACAGCTGCTTGAGATCACGCCCGCGGCGGTGCGCGTCGCGCAGCACGCCGTAGCCGACGTTGGCGCGCCCGCCCGGCAGGGGGAACACCCACGCGTACCCGGGGAGCAGGTCGCGCTCGAAGAACGCCCACAAGCGGTCGTCGGCCACGCCGTCGAAGTACTGCCGGACCGCGTGCCATTCGCCCAGATCGCGGGGCGCGTCCGGAGCGACGGCGCGCCGCACCGGCGACCAGTGGCCGTCGGCCGCGATGACGTGACGCGCGAACAGGCCGTCGACCTGCACGCCGTCGTCGTGCACGACGACCTTCTCGACCTCGTGGGCTTCGCGCAGGTCGACCCCCCGGCGCCGCGCGAGCGCGACGAGCGCCGCGTCGAGCTGCGCGCGCGGCACCACGACGCCGTGCAGCCCGTCGCCCGGCATCGGCAGCCGGATGTAACGGCCGCTCGGCGACACGAACACCGTCTCGCGCACGACCGCCGGATCGGTCGCGGCGAGCTCGGCGCCGGTCAGGCCGAGCCGCTGCAGGAGGCGCAGCGCGTGCGCGGTCACGCCGTCGCCGCACGTCTTGTCGCGGGGGAAGCCGGCCTTGTCGACGCACACCACCCGCAGGCCGTGCCCGACCGCGGTGATCGCGGCGGCCGTCCCCGCGGGCCCGGCTCCGACCACCACGACGTCGAGCTCCTCCCGCACGCCTCCGACGGTACCGCCGGCCCGGAGCCGGGCACGTTTCGACGCCGCGGCGGCCCGGTTGGCACAATCGCGGGTCTTCCGGTGCCGTGAACAGGAGTTCCATGAACGTCGTCGTCTGCGTGAAGCAGATTCCCGACCCGGCCGTGCCGGGCTCCCTCGAGGCGGACCACACCCTCGACCGCAGCGGCAAGCTGATTCTCGACGAGTCCGACAGCTACGGCGTCGAGATGGCGCTGCAGCTCGTCGCCGCCGCGGGTGGCGGCGAGGTCACGCTCGTGTCGATGGCGCCCAACAACGAAGTGTCGGGCCTGCGCACCGCGCTCGCGATGGGCGCCGACAAGGCGATCCTCGTCTCCGATCCCGCGTGCGAGGGCTCCGACGCGCTGTCGACCGCCAAGGTGCTGGCCAAGTGCGTCGAGCGCGCGGGCGGCGTCGACCTCGTGCTCGCCGCGACCGAGTCGTCCGACGGTTACACGGGCACGGTGCCCGCGCAGGTCGGCGAGCTGCTCGGCTGGCCGTCGGTCACGTTCGCCAAGCACGTCGAGATCGCGGGCAGCACGGTGAAGGTGCAGCGCCAGACGGAAGCAGGCTACGACCTCGTCGAGGCGTCGCTGCCCGCGGTCGTCAGCGTGACGGCCGGCGTCGTCGAGCCGCGCTACCCGTCGTTCAAGGGGATCATGGCGGCGAAGAACAAGCCCGTCGACCAGGTGACTGCCGCCGACCTCGGGCTCGACGCCGCGCAGGTCGGATGGTCAGGTGCGCGCCAGGAGATCACGAACGTCGAGCAGGCACCGGCGCGCGAAGCGGGTGAGAAGTTCGAAGACGACGGCACGGGCGCGGAGAAGGTCGTCGCGTTCCTCGAGCAGTTGAAGGTGGTCTAACCGTGCGCATTTGGGTCTTTGCGGAAGCGGCCGGCGGCAAGGTCACGACCGCCACACTCGAATTGTTGACGAAGGCGCGCGAGATCGGCGACACCGTCGAGGCGATCTACGCGGGTAGTGACGCGGTCGACGCCGTGGCGGCATCGGTGGGTTCGCACGGCGCGACGAAGCTGTTCGTGATCGACCCGGGCGACGGTTTGCCCGGCCAGGTCGCGGCGGCGGGCATCGCGCAGCTCGCCGCCGAGCACTCGCCCGACGCGATCCTGTTCGCGCAGACCTACGACGGCCGTGACGCGATCGCGCGATTGTCGGTCAAGCTCGACCGGCCGGTGCTCACGAACGGCATGTCGCTGTCGGGCGACGGCGGGCTCACGTTCGGCACCGCGATCTTCGGAGGGGTCACGCTCGTCGACGCCAAGCTCACCGGCGGCGGTCCCGCGCTCATCGCCATGCGCCCGAAGTCGTTCGCGGCCGAGGACGCAGGCGGCGGCGCGGCCGAGATCGTGAAGGTCGCCGCCGTCGACGCGGGGCGCGCGGCCGAGGCGAAGGTGCTCGAGCGCCACGTCGAGGAACAGCAGGGTCCGAAGCTCGAGGAGGCGTCGATCGTCGTGTCGGGCGGGCGCGGCATCGGCGCGGCCGAGAACTACGGCCCGCTCGTCGAGGAGCTCGCGAAGCTGCTCAAGGGTGCGTGGGGCGCGTCGCGGGCGATCGTCGACGCGGGCTGGGTGCCGTACGCGTTGCAGGTCGGCCAGACGGGCAAGACGGTGAAGCCCAAGGTCTACATCGCGCTCGGCATATCGGGCGCGACGCAGCACCTCGTCGGCATGAAGAACAGCGACAACATCGTCGCGGTGAACAAGGACGGCGAGGCGCCGATCTTCTCGGTCGCCGACCTCGGCATCGTCGGCGACGTGCACAAGGTCGTGCCCCAGCTCATCGAGCTGCTCAAGTCCAAGCAATAACCCCAAACCTGCGTCAATGTTCCATACGACGTATGGACGATCGACGCAGGTTCGAGGGGGAGGGCGGCGGAGTCGGGGGCGGAGGGGGCATCCAGACGTCTCCTTCGAGACGGGTGACCGGATCGGTCGCGGCGGACAGCGCCGCAACCGCTTCGCGCTGCCGCCACATCACGAACGCCGAGCACACGGCGTCGCGCTCGTCGTTCGACGTGAACGGCCCGCACGGTCCGGCGAGCGGGCGCAACGCCGACGGGTAGATCTCGAACGCGCTGCGGGCTCGGGGTGCGTCGAACGGCCAGATCGCGAACCCGGCGGCGCGCAGCTCGCGCAGCAACGGCATGCCGCGCACCGAGCCCGCGCCCACCTGACCGTTGCCGACGAGCTGGAAGATCGACTTCGCAGTCGCGAAACGGGACTCGCAGCGCCGGAACCGCCGGTCGCGAGGAACCTCGTTGCGGGTGCGCCAGAACGGCGGCGTGGGCGCGAGCCAGCGCTCACCGTCGCGCGCGGCGAGGTCCCACACGTCCTCCACCGTGCGGCAGCCGTGCTCGTGCGCGAACCAGGCCGGGACCGAGAACGAGAAGTCGAAGCCTGCGATGACGGGAGCCGGACAGGCCGCGACGTACGCGACCGCTTCCTCGCGGGTGGCGATCGGGCGACTGTCGACGACGGTCCCGGCGCGCACCGTCGCCGCCCAGATGCCCCGGGCGCGGCGAGCTCCCGACCAGTCGACCGCAATTACTGTCGGGGCGCGCACGACCGAAGGCTACGTTGCAGGCATGGCCGGGGAACTGGTGCTCGAAGCGCGCGGCCTGGTGAAGGACTACCGGCGCGACCGCGCCGTCGACGGCATCGATCTGGTCGTGCACGCCGGTGAGCGTGTGGCGTTGCTCGGTCCGAACGGCGCGGGGAAGACGACCACGCTGTTGATGATCCTCGGTGTGGTGTCGCCCGACGCGGGCGACGTCACCGTGTACGGCTTCGACCTCGCGCGCCACCGGCCGCGCGCCGCGGAGTGCATGGGCTTCGCCGCGGGCTACCTCCCGCTCACCGAACGCATGCGCGTGCGCGAGTACCTGCGCCTCTACGGCCAGCTCTACGGCCTCGCCGATCCCGGCCCGCGCATCGCCGCCGGGCTGGAGCAGTTCCGTATCGCGCACCTCGCCGACGCGATGGGCACCGAGCTGTCGTCGGGTCAGCGCACGCTGATCGGGATCGTGCGCGCCACTCTGCACCGGCCCCGCCTGCTCGTCCTCGACGAGCCGACGGCGTCGCTCGACCCCGACGTCGCGCTGCGAGTACGCAACGGGCTCCTGGAGCTCTGCGCGCGCGACGGCACCGCGCTGCTCATGACGAGCCACGACATGAGCGATGTCGAGCAGGTGTGCGAGCGGGTGGTGTTCCTCTCACACGGCCGTATCGTCGCGGACGGGCCGCCGGAGCAGGTCGCGTCGGCGTACGGCCGCGGCGACCTCGCGGGTGTGTTCCTCCATCTCGCCGAGCGGCACGACGCCGCCGGCCATCAGCAGAGTGATCATCCGTGAGCCCGGGCGCCGCCTCGACCTCGTGGCTGCGCATGCGCGCGATCGCGCGGCGTCACGCGTACGTGCTGGCCCGCAGCCCGCACCGCCTCTTCGACGTCACGCTGTGGCCGCTCGTCGACGTGCTGCTCTTCGGATCGCTCGCGGCGTTCGTCGACACCTCGAACGCCAAGGCGACGGCCGGGGCATACCTGCTCGCGGGCATCGTGTTGTGGCACGTGATCTATCAGTCGCAGATCGCGATGAGCACGGGGTTCCTCGAGGAGACGTGGACGCGCAACCTGCTGAACATCATGGTGACGCCCTTGCGCGAGGTCGAGTATGTCGGCGGCGTCGCGTTGTTCGGGATGGTGAAGCTCGTCATGGGTGTCGGCGTCATGATCCTCGGCGCGCTCGTGTTCTTCTCGTTCAGCACGTGGTCGTTGGGACCGGGGCTGGTTCCCATCGGCGCGGTGCTGCTCGTCGTCGGCTGGGCGATCTCGATGTTCGTGATCGGGCTCGTGCTGCGGTGGGGAACCGGCGCCGAGGCGCTGGCCTGGGGCGTGATGTTCGTGCTCCTGCCGCTGTCGGGCGTCTTCTACCCGATCGACGCGCTGCCCACCGTGCTGCAACCGATCGCCGCGCTGCTGCCGACCACGCACGCGTTCGCGGCGCTGCGCTCGCTCGTCGACGGCCATGGCACCGACTGGGCCCAGATCGCGATCGCGGCGGCCGGATCGATCGTGATGCTCGGGTTGAGCCTGTGGTTCCTCGTCGTCATGCTGCGCACCTTCCGCAAGCGCGGCTACATCACCCGGTACACGTGAGTCATTGACCGGATAGTGACCGGGCCGGGCACACTCGCGTCAATGACGCGCTCGCGGATGCAAGACTCCCGCTCGTGAACGCGCCGCTCGTCGACCCGGACCGCCTCGCCGCGTGGATGGACGGGGAGGGGCTCGCGCCGCGCGCACCGATCGAGGTCGAACGCATCACCACCGGGCATTCGAACGAGGTGTTCCGCGTGACGCGCGGCGATCTCGTCGTCGTGCTCCGCCGGCCGCCGCGCACGCCGCTGTCGCCGACCGCCCACGACATGGCCCGGGAGTACCGCGTCCTGCGCGCGTTCCACGGCGAGTCGCTGCTCCCGGTCCCGCGGCCGATCGCCTGCTGCACCGATCCCGACGTGTTGGGCGCGCCCTTCTATCTGATGGAGCCCGTTGACGGGGTGGTCGTGCGCGAGAAGTTGCCGCCGCCGCTCGACGCCGATGCGGGCGCGCCTCGCGCGTCCTCGTACGCGCTCGTCGACGCGCTCGCCGTCATCCACTCGTTCGACTGGCGCGCGCACGGCTTGGCCGACTTCGGCAAGCCCGACGGCTATCTCGAACGGCAGGTGCCGCGCTGGCTCGGTCAGCTCGAGCGCTACGCGACGCGGCCGCTGCCCGACGTGGACGAGGCCGGACGCTGGCCGAGCGCGCACACGCCACCGATGCAACCGCCCGCGGTGATCCACGGCGACTACAAGCTCGACAACGTCATGTTCGCACCTCGACTCCCCGTCGAGCTCGTCGCCGTCTTCGACTGGGAGCAGTCGACGATCGGCGACCCGCTGG
>DATMUX010000546.1:0-2762 GCA_035563695.1 Acidimicrobiia bacterium | reverse complement strand
CTCCATGCGAGGCATGGAGATTTGACGCAGGTTCGAGGACAGGAGGGCGAGGAGCTCGGCGCGGTCGGGTCCGAGCAGCGGCATCTCGGGATGGTTGTCGCGGTCCTGGTACGCGGCAAGCACCTCGTTCACGATCTCGGGGTCGCTCATCAACGCGTCGGGCGTGACCAACAGGTTGAACCACCGCAGGAACGCGCGGAACACCACCGGTGACGTGCGCATCGCGGGCAGCAAGCCGTCGCGGAACACCGCCTGCATGAACGCCCTCGGGTCCTCGGACGTCAGCTCCTCGTGCATAGCGCGCGCCTGCGCGTCCTGGAACACCGCGGAGCGGAACCAGGGCACGAGCTCCCGGCGGGTGAACGCCCCGGTCTCTCGCGCGATCCCGTCGAGATCGTCGCCGTGAGCATCGATCGTGTCGGCCAGGCCGAACGCGTGCACGACCGCCAGACTGCACCCGCGGCCGTAGAGCGGGTTCGTGCACACCGATGCGTCGCCCACCGCGACGAGGCCGTGCACGATCGCGGCGCCGTCGCGGTCGACGAGCGGGCGGTAACGGTTCCGCAATCCGGCCATGACGTGCACGTCGGTGATCGGCTCCGCCACTCCTTCGGCGCGCCAGGGTGCCACTGCAACGAGCGCACGCGCGACGGTCTCGAACGCCGCCGGCTCGACGAGCGCGCGCCGCAACTCGTCGTCGTCGCGCTCGATGGCGTACGTGATCGAGAAGGTCCCGTTGTCGCCGAGGAAGATCGCGTACTTCAGGTAGCCGAGGTCGGCGGCCGTCGGCCCGGAATACGGCGGCGGTTCGACGCCCGCGCCGATCCGGTAGAACCGCGAGAAGTAGAAGATCCCGCTCTCGTGCAGCTCTTCGTCGACCGGTTGCGCACCGATCGCCGCGAGCCACGCGGCGGACGACGAACGAGGACCGCGGGCGTCGACCACGAGATCGGCCGGAAGCCCGTCGACACCGGTGACGCGCGGCACGGGGCCGGGCACGGCGTCGAGCGCGTGCGCCGCACAGCCGTGACGCAGCTCCACGCCCGGCTCCGCGAGCACGAGGCGCCGCAACACCCATTCGAACGTCGTGCGACGGCACGCGAGTGCGACGAGCTCGTCGTCGCCCGGTCGGGGGTCGTGATCACTGAGCGTCGGCGGCAGGTTCGTCGTGAACGCGATCTCGGTCGCACCCGACGACACGAGCGCGCCGAGCACGTCGGGCGCGCGATCGCGCAACAGGTTGCGCAACCGAGCGAGGAACGCGTGCGAATGACGCACCTGCGGCGCGCCGGTGCGACTCCAGGCGAACGCGGCGTCGGCGTCGGCCGGCATCGGCGTGTCGTCGCGCTCGAGGATCGTCACCCCGTGGCCGGCACGGGCGGCGGCGAGCGCCGTAGCGAGCCCGGCGATGCCTCCCCCCACGACGACGATCCGCATCGAGTGAGGGTACCGTCCCCGATCAGGGGCACCGGCACGGAAGTGCGCCGCAGCGCGGGCATCCCTGTGCGTACCGCGCGGCCGCGTCGTCGAGCGACAGCTCGAGCTGTTCGGCGAGCGACGCCAGCCAGGCGAGGACGTCGCCGAGCTCGTGCAGGCGGTCGGCGCGGCTGCCCTTGCGCACGGCGCGTGCCAGCTCCCCGAGCTCCTCGGCGAGCCAGGCCACTGTCGCGTCGACGCCGCGGGCGCGGTCACGCTCGCCGTAGGTTCGCGCCATCAACCGCTGGAACTCCGCGAGCTCCACGTTTCACCCGCCGGACTTCGGCAGGTCCTTGAACGGCAGCTCCTTGTCGAGGCGGGGCTCGGGGGGCAGGCCGAGCACGCGCTCGCCGATCACGTTGCGCTGGATCTGCTCGGTACCGCCCCCGATGCGGGTGCTCCATTGGCCGAGGAACTGCTGTTGCCAATAGCCGTCCTGCAACGCATCGGTGTCGTACAGCACGGCCTGCGCGCCCTGCAGTGCCATGACGAGATCGCCGTCGTGCGCGAGCCGCCGTGACACCGCGAGCTTGAGTACCGATGCCTCGGGACCGAGGCCCTGGTCCTTGCGGCTGCGGGCGCGGAGCCCGAGCCACTTGATGAGCTGCATGCGCGTGTAGCTGCGCGCCAGCTCCTGTCGCATCGTGGGATCGGAGCTGGCCCCGGTGCGTTGCGCCAGCGCGACGATGTCGCGCGCGCTGACGCGGCCGCCGCCGCCGATGAACGCCCGCTCGTTCGACAGCATGGTGTTCGCGACGCGCCACCCGCCGTCGACCGGCCCGACCCGGCACGCGTCGGGAACGCGGACGTCGGTGAGGAACACCTCGTTGAAGTGCGAGGCGCCGGTGATCTGGCGCAGCGGCCGTACGTCGATGCCGGGCACGCGCATGTCGAGGAGGAACGCGGTGATGCCTTTGTGCTTGGGCGCGTCGGGGTTCGTGCGCGCGAGTAGCAGACCGAAGTCGCTGTAGTGCGCGCCCGACGTCCACACCTTCTGGCCGTTCACCAACCACTCGTCGCCGTCGCGCTCGCCGCGCGTGCGCAGGCCCGCGAGATCGGAGCCGGCACCCGGCTCCGAGAAGAGCTGGCACCACACTTCGTCGCCGCGCAGCATCGGCGGCAGGTAGCGCTGCTGCTGCTCCGCCGTGCCCCAGGCGATGATCGTCGGCCCCGCCATGCCGATGCCGACCGCGAACACGCCGACCGCGACGTCGTACTTCGACTGCTCCTCGTTGAAGATGCGCTGCTGCCAGCCCGCGCCGCCCCGCCCGCCGGCCTCGACCGGC
>DATMUX010000545.1:0-3410 GCA_035563695.1 Acidimicrobiia bacterium | reverse complement strand
CGCACGAGAGCACCAACCCGAGCGCGAGGCGCGAGAAGTCGGGCTCGGGTGCGCCGCCGACGCCGAGGATCGCCCCCGTCTTCGTGTAGCCGCCGCCTTCGATGCGGAACCAGTCACCGCCCGCGAGCATCGAGGTCGCGGTCATCGCGTTCATCGTGAGCGTGCCGGTCTTGTCGCTGTTGATGACCGTCGTGCCGCCCAGCGTCTCGACGTCGGTGAGCGACTTCACCACAGCTTTCGCCTCGGCCAGGTGTTGCGCGCCCGACGACAGCATCGTCTGCACGAACGTGGGCAGCCCCACCGGGATGGCCGAGATCGCCGTCGAGATGCACAGCAGCACGAGCGTCTCGCTGTCCATGCCGCGCGCGACGCCGACGATGGCGATGATCGCGACGGCCGTCCACGCGAGCAGCCCGAAGATCTTCGTCAGGCCGTCGAGTTCTTTCTGCAGTGGCGAGCGCACACGCTGCGTCGCCGTCACCATGTCGGCGATGTGCCCCATCTGCGTCGACTGCCCGGTCGCGGTCACCACGAAGCTCGCGGCTCCGCGGGTGACCTGCGTGTTCTGGAACACGAGATTCGTGCGGTCGCCGAGCGCGACGTCGCCCTCGGGCAGCGTCCCGCGGTCCTTCGAGATGGGCGCGCTCTCGCCGGTGAGCGCGGCCTCCTGCACCTCGAGCGTCGCCGATTCGACGATCCGGCCGTCGGCGGGGACCACGTCGCCGGCCTCGAGTAACACCACGTCGCCGGGCACGAGGCCGATCGACTCGACCTCGACCACGCGACCCCCGCGTCGTACTCGCGCGTGCGGCACCTGGAGTTGCGCAAGCGCCTCGACGCTCGCCCGCGCCTTCAACTCCTGGCGCGAGCCCATCACGACGTTGAACGTCACCAGCAACGCGACGAAGATCCCGGTCGCGACCTGGCCGATCGCGAGGCTGGCGATCGACACGATGATCAACATGATGTTCATCGGGTTCGACAGCTGCCCCAGCGCGACCGACCAGATGCTCGGCGGCGGCTCGGTCGTGAGCTGGTTCGGTCCGTACCGGCTCAACCGCCCGGCGGCGTCCTCATCGCTCAAGCCCTGCGCGGGCACGACCTCGAGCCGCGCCGCGACGTCGTCCGGCGACAGCGCGTACCAGGCGACCTCCTCCCCTGCGGAGTCGGGGGCCGATGGCGCGGGCCCTGGAGGCGTCTGGTCGATCGTGCTCATCTCACTCCCTCGCCGGGGCGACGGGTGAAACCCTACGGCGGATCGCGCCGGACCGCGTAGAGCCGATCGGACGTGCGGAAAGGTAAGAGTCCTCGAAGAACATGACACGAGGCGGACGCTGCACAGCGGGCTGCCAGCTCGGGCGCGTTCCATCGGGCCGCGCCGCGAGGTACGCGGCGCACAGAAGGGAGCGATCCGCAATGACGAGACGTACCGGTCTCGTTCTCGTGGGTTGTGTCGTGCTCGGCGGTGCATTCGGGGCCGGCACTGCGCTGGCAACCGCGCAGACGACCACGCCACCGGCGGCAACCACGCCCACGACGCAGACCGCCACTTCACCGACAACGGCGGCTTCGACGCCGCACACCTGCCCGCACATGTCGGGCGGCGCGCCGCAGAACTAGCCACCGTCGCACGCGCCTTCGGGCCGTGCCCGTCATGGGCCTCGGCGGTCGACCTCGGTCGATCGCCGGGCCCGCGCGGGCCGGCGCGCGACCGCGACCTTGGTCGGCCGCGGCGGTGTCCCTAGGGTTGGCGCCGTGCCTGCACCGGAGCCCTTGATCGAGCTGCACTCGGTGGAGAAGGTGTACCGGACGGGCCGGCTCGAGTACCCGGCGCTGCGAGGTATCGATCTCCGCATCGACGGGGGCGAGATGGTCGCGATCGTGGGACCGTCGGGCAGCGGCAAGTCGACCGTGCTGAACATGATCACCGGCATCGACCGCCCGACGAACGGCACCGTGACCGTCGCCGGCACGCGGGTCGACGAGCTGGGCGAAGAGGCCCTCGCCCGGTGGCGCGGCGACCACGTCGGCATCGTGTTCCAGTTCTTCCAGCTGCTTCCGACGCTGACGGCGCTCGAGAACGCGACGCTGCCGCTCGATCTCGTGCGCCGGGGCCGGCGCACCGGGCGCGCCGAGGTCGGGCGGCGCAATCTCGGCCGGGTCGGCCTCGCCGGGAAGGAGGATCACCTGCCGTCGGAGTTGTCGGGGGGCGAGCAGCAACGGGTCGCGATCGCGCGGGCGCTCGCCTGTGAACCGGAGCTCCTGATCGGCGACGAGCCCACCGGAAACCTCGACAGCGAGACGGCGTCGGAGATGTTCGATCTGCTCGGCGAGCTCAACGAGAGCGGGACCACCGTGCTGTACGTGACCCACGATCCCGAGGCCGCCCGCCGGTCGCATCGGCGTGTCACCATCCGCGACGGTGTCGTCGCCGGAGCATGACGTGATCACGACGCTGCAGCGCAAGTCGGTCTCTGACCTGACGCGCCGGCGGGCGCGCTCGTTCCTCACGATCCTGACGATCGCCGTAGCCGTCGCCGGGCTCGGCATCTTCGCGATGCCCTCACTCCTGGGCGGCGCGATGAACGCGCTCGTCGTCCGCGACCGGATCTTCGACGCGTGGATATCGACCACCGACATGAGCCTCACCCCGGAGCAGCTCGCGGCGCTGCGCGCCGTCCCGGGAGTGCGCGACCTCGAAGCGCGCACGACGTTCCGCACGCGCATGTGGGTCGGCGATCGGCGCGCCGACGTCATCGTCGTCGGGGTTCCCGACTTCTCCGACCAACCGGTCGATGCCGTCACACTCGAGTCGGGCCGGGCACCGGCTGCCGGCGAGGCCGTCGTCGACTCGGGCGTTCGCCGCGCGGGCCGGTGGAACGGCGGTCCCGGGAGCACGGCGCGAATGATCGATTCGACCGGAACCGAGATCGATCTCCCGGTGGTCGGAACGGGCGAGTCGCTCGAGTTCACCTCCGACGGCAACCAGAACTCCGACATCGTGCTGTACGTGCCGCAGGCGACGGCCCAACGACTCAGCGGCGTGCGCGGCACCAACGCGATCGACGTCCGCCTGACCGACACGCAGGCGTCGGCCGCGCGCGCGACGATCCAGCAGCTCCACACCCGTCTCGACGCCGCGGCGCACGGCAACAACGCGTTCGTCGACCTGCCGGTGATCCGGTCGGCGGGAACGTGGCCCGGGCAGCAGGCCGTGAACCAGTTCCAGAGCTTCCTGGTGATCGTCGCATTCGTCGCGCTCGTCAGCGCGGTGTTCCTCATCGCGAACACGATGAGCACGCTCGTGAGCGAGCAGCGGCGCGAGATCGGCATCCTGAAGGCGATCGGCGGCCGGCGCCGCAGCATCCGCCGCGTCTATCTCGGGACGGCGACGATGTTCGGCGCCATCG
>DATMUX010000544.1:0-8559 GCA_035563695.1 Acidimicrobiia bacterium | reverse complement strand
GGCGCGCCTCCGCTGCGTCCGCACCCTTTCTATGGCTTCCTCGCTGCGGCGCGCCCTCCGGCGCGCCTCCGCTGCGTCCGCACCCTTACTACGGCTCCCTCGCTGCGGCGCGCCCTCCGGCGCGACCAGAACTCTGACACTACCGTCAGGTTGGCGGTAGCTTCACGGTCGATGGACTTCGTCTTCTCCGCCGACCAGGACGCGCTGCGCGCGTCCGTCCGTGCCTTCCTCGACGCCGAGGCTCCGATCGCATACGTGCGCCGCATGGCCGAACACGACGAAGCGGGCATCACGCCCGAGGTCTGGGCCGCGATCGTCGAGCTGGGCTGGACCGCGCTGCTCGTCCCCGAACCGCACGGCGGCCTCGGCCTCGGCATCATCGACGCAGTCGTCGTACAGGAGGAGATGGGCCGCGCGCTGTTCCCCGGGCCGTACTTCTCCTCTGCGATCCTGGCGACCCTCGCGGCCGGGGCGCTCGGTCTCGGCGAGCGGCTCGAGGCGCTCGCCGCGGGAACGCAGCGGGGCACCGTCGCGATCGACGAGGCGGGCCACGGTGATCCGCTCGAACGCATACGCGTGCGCGCGACCGGGCGCGGCTCGCGGTACCGGCTCGAGGGCGTGAAGCCCATGGTGCTCGACGGCCACCGAGCCGACTGGGTGCTCGTGCCCGCCCGCACCCGCGACGGCCTGCAGACCTTCCTCGTCGAGCAGCCGCAGCAGCACGGGCCGGCGCAGCTCGCGCCGGCCCTCGACATCACGAGGAAGTTCGCGCGCCTCGAGTTCGACGGCACGCGCGCCACGCTCGTCGGCCCGCCCGGCGATCACAGCGCGATCTGGCGCCGCGTCGCCGACGACGCGGCCGTGTTGCTCGCCGCCGAACTGATTGGCGTCAGCGAAGCGGCCAATGCGCTCGCGCTCGATTACGCGCAGGCCCGTGAGGTGTTCGGCAAGCCGCTGTCGAAGTTCCAGGTCACGCGCCACAAGGCCGTCGACATGCTGCGCGAGATCGAGATCGCGCGCGTCGGCGTGTACTACGCGGCGTGGGCGTCGGCGGTCGACGCGCCCGACCGCGAGATCGCGGCTGCGATGGCGAAGTCGCAGACGGCGGGCGCGGCGAACTACGTCACCGCCGAGTGCATCCAGGTCCATGGCGGCGTCGGGTACACGTGGGAGAACGACTCGCACCTCTACCTGCGGCGCGCCAAGGTCGACGACCTGCTGCTCGGGGCGCAGGACTGGCAGCGCGCCCGGGTCGCCGACGACTACTTCGCAACCTTGTGACAGGCTGACCCATCTCGAACCTGCGTCAATGTTCCATTCGTCATAGGGAAATTTGATGCAGGTTCGCAAGAAGGGGAGTTGAGGAGGCGCACGATGAAGGCTGCGGTCTACTACGAGACGGGTCCGCCCGACGTCTTCCGCTACGAGGACGTGCCCGACCCCGAGTGCGGTCCCGGGTCGGTGCTCGTCCACGTCGAGGCGATCAGCATCGAGGGCGGCGACACGCTCAACCGCGCGGGCGGTGAGATGGCGTCGAAGCCGCACATCGTCGGGTACCAGTGCGCCGGGACGATCCGCCAGGTGGGCGACGGCGTCGCCGACCGGCACGAGGGCCAGCGCGTCGTCGCGACGATGTTCTGGGGATCGCACGCGGAGCTCGTCGCGGTGCCCGCGGTGCTCACCTGGCCGGTACCCGACGGCGCCGACATCGTGGCGTGCGCGTGCGTGCCGGTCGCGTTCGGCACCGCCGACGACTGCCTGTTCGAGTTCGGCCACCTCGCCGCGGGCGAGACGGTGTTGATCCAGGCAGGTGCCGGCGGCGTCGGCGTCGCCGCGATCCAGCTCGCCAAGCGCGCCGGTGCGACGGTGATCGCCACCGCGTCGAGCGTCGCGCGCCTCGACCCGTTGAAGCCGCTCGGGCTCGACCACCCCGTCGACTACTCGCGCGAAGGCTGGGTCGACGTGGTGCGGAACCTCACCGGCGGGCGCGGCGTCGACCTCGCGGTCGACTCCGTCGGCGGGCGCGTGCTCGCGGGGAGCGTGGCGTGCCTGGTCTACCGGGGCCGGGCGATCACCGTCGGGCGCGCCGGCCGCGATCCGCAGCCGTTCGACGTCTCGACGTTGGGTATGGGCAACCAGTCGATCACCGGGGTGTTCCTGGGCGCCGAGATCCTGAACGAGCGCACGCGCGCCATGATCCAGCATCACGTCGACGACGTTGCCGCCGGGCGCCTCACGGTGCTCGTCGACCGCACGTTCCCGCTGGCCGAGGCCGCGGCCGCCCACGCGTACATCGAGAGCCGCCAGGCGGTCGGCCGCGTCGTGCTGATCCCGTAGGGCCGGCGCGGGCACCGGCCCGAAGGGAGGATCGTTCGCGGCCGCCGACAGGACGTTCTGCCCTTCTGCACGCTCCGGCGGCGACGCACGATCAAGACGTGAAACGGTGGCGGTGGCTCGTTCTCGGGATCTGCGTGTTGCTCCTGTTGGGGTTGGGGGCGTTCGTGGCCGCGTGGCAGGGCAGCGGCGCCCACGAGGTGTCGATGAACAGCGCGCGCAAGCGCTTCGCATCGTCGAGCACCGTGCCGGTCGTGCCCAACGCGCTGCTGCCGCCCGCCGGCGTGTACGAGTACCGGGGTTCCGGTCACGAGAGTCTCGACAAGCCGCCGAAGAGCCAGGATCAGGGACCGGTGATCCCGGCGACGATCACCCACCAGCCGAACGGCTGCTGGGTCTTCCGCGTCGACTACAGCACGGGGCACTGGCAGAGCTGGAACTACTGCACGAGCGACGGCCAGCTCGACGAGAAGGGCGGCCAAACCTACGAGAAGTGGAACTTCGTGGTGTTCCAGGTCGCGAGCACGTCGACGTTCACCTGCCCGTCGTCGGTCACGATCCTGCCCGGCATGGTCCCGGGCGATACGTGGACGCAGACCTGCACGGGCACGACCAGCGCGGTGAAGGGTTCCGTCACGACCGCCGGGCCGTACACGTATATCGGCGAGGAGACGATGACGATCGGCGGCACGAAGGTGGCCGCGTATCACTTCCACCGCCTGCGCACCCTGTCCGGCGCACAGACGGGCACCGAGGACGACGAGGTGTGGTTCGCCAAGAGCAACGGGATGCCGCTGCGCAACGTGCGCAAGAACGTGGTGAAGAGCGACTCGCCGATCGGCAAGGTCACCTACACGGAGACGGGCGACTTCACGCTCGTGTCGCTGACGCCGCAATAGCGCCGCGTTGCCGCGGCCTCACTCGGCGTTACTTGCGCAGTCGGTCCATCTCGCGGCGAACGTCCTCGTCGGTGATCGGCCGCCGGAAGTACACGTCCCAGATGTTGAGGACGAGGCCGACGCCCCACGCGAGCATCACCCATGCGGGCCAGAAGTAGCCGGCGCCGGTGATCGCCCAGATCGCCACGAGCATGGCGTTCACGGTGACGTACGCGACGACGTGGGCGCCGAGATCGCGGCGTTTGCGCAGGCGATCCTTGGCCTGGCGGTACAGGTCGTCTTCGAGCGAGGTCATGATGCACCTCCTTGCTCGACCGAACGTACGGCGGACGCGGCGCCGTACCTAGAGCACGAGGTCACGAACCCCGGGGGCGGACCTCAGCTCAGGGTGCGCGGCGGGTCGTGAGCTCGCGGGCGTTGGCGCCCATGATCAGCCGCTGTGTCTCGTCGTCGAAGTCCTTGACCTCGACCAGGTAATCGAGGGGCTTCGGCATCCCCTCGATGTGCGGCCAGTCGGAACCGAAGATGACCCGGTCGGCGCCCATCAGCTCGACGACTTCGGCGACGTCGTCCTCCCAGAAGGGGTTGATCCACACGTTGCCGCGGAACGACTCGGCGGGATCGCCGCCGAAGTAGCCGGGCATCTTGCGGTCGGTCGAGCGGAGCTTGGCGAAGAGGTCGGCCAGGAACTCGGAGCCGTTCTCGACGGATGCGATCCGGACGTTGGGGAAGCGCTCGAACAGCTTGTCGAAGACGAGCGTGATGAGGAAGTCGTACGCGGCGCGTTCGATGTGGAACGCCTTGACCGAGGGCGCCCACCGGCCTCCGCCGGCGAACGCGGCGGAGAAGCCGTCGCCCGCGTATCCGTTGCTCGAATAGCCGCTGTCGCCGGCGTGCGCGACCACGGTGATGCCGGCCTCGTCGACGCGCGCCCAGAATGGGTCGTTGCGCGGATCGCTCACCGGAACCCGGCCGTCGCGCGTGTGCGGCGCGGCCGGGCGCATCACGACGGTGCGGGCGCCGCGCGCCAGCGCCCACTCGAGCTCGCGGATCGCCCAGTCGAGGTCGGCGAGCGTGATGTACGGCGAGGCGAAGATCCGGCCGCGGTAGTCGAGGCCCCAGTCGTCGTCGAGCCACCGGTTGAACGCGCCGAACAGCGTGGTGACCGCCTCGACGTCGTGGGTGAGCAGCTCCTCGTAGAGCATGCCGAGCGTCGGGAAGAGCCACACGGCCTCGAGCCCGTGCTCGTCGAGCTTGGCGAGTCGCGCGTCGCGGTCGCGGTACTCGGCCGGGATCGGCTCGCGCTCGCGCAGGAACTCGTACGGCTGCAGCTTGTTCGGGTTGCCGCGGAAGTAGTCGTGCATCGCGCCGGCCTTGGCGACCGGGTCGAACGTCGGGTTCACGACCGCGCGGCTGAGCCGGCCGCCGACGAGGTGGTACTTGCGCCCGTTGATCTTGCACCACTGCACGCAACGCGGCTGCATCGCCGGCTCGACGTACCGGGTGAACGCGTCGAGTGCCTCGTAATAGTGGTTGTCGGCGTCGAACACGGGGTACGGCAGCTCGGTCACGCGTCTCAGGGTACCGGCGACCGGCCGCCTGCACCTCTCCCGTGGTCACGAGAATGGCCGTATGTGGCCCTTTTCGTGACCACGAGCGAAGGTCGTAGCCTGGCGCGGCATGCGTGAGCTCGCCGACGCCGTCGACCTCGACTGGTCCTTCGTCGAGCGCGGCCGCGCGCAGATGCGCGAGACGGGTGCGTGCGAGATCCGCGACTTCGTACGGCCCGACGCCCTCGAGGCCTTCGTCGCCGACGCCCGGGCCGTCGCCCCGCGCGCGCACCCCAGCGGCGGTCTCGGCACCGTGTACCTCGGCCTCCCCGACGAGACGTTCCCGCCCGACCATCCCCGGCAGTGGCTCGGGAACTACGGGGTCGGGGCGGTGGCCTACGACCTGTTCCCGGCGGAGTCGCCGATCCGCCGACTGTACGAGTGGGGCGAGCTCCGGGAGTTCGTCGCCGCGATCCTCGGGCTCGACGTGGTATACCCGTATGCCGATCCCCTCGGCGCGCTCAACCTCGCGGTGATGGGCGACGGCGACGAGCTGCAGTGGCACTTCGACCAGACCGACTTCGTCGTGTCGCTCGCGTTGCAGGACGCCGACGACGGTGGCGACTTCGAGGTCGCACCCTTCATACGATCTGCGGGCGACGAGCGCTACGACGACGTTGCCGCGGTGCTCGACGGCCGGCGTGATCGTATCGTCACGCTGCCGATGACGCCGGGCACCTTGCTCGTGTTCGCAGGCCAGCATTCGCTGCACCGCGTCTCACCCATTCACGGCTCGACGCCGCGCCTCGTCGCGCTGCTCGGGTACGACTCGGAGCCGGGGACCATGAGCAGTGAGCTGTTGAAAGCCGTGCGCTACGGGCGAGTCGCGTGACGTTCTCGATCGGCGAGAGCTTCGTGGGCGAAGGCGCGAACGCCGCCCACATCAACACGATGCTGGGCGCCAAGGACGGGCCTGTCGGCGTCGCGTGGGCGACCGCGCTCGCGACGCCGCGCGCGCGTCACACGCCGTTCGTCGTCGTCGTGAAGCCGAACGTGCCGGTGAAGCCGATGACGCTGTTCGTCAACAAGGCCTCGGTCGAGCCGGGAGACCACGCGCACGCGAACCTCACGTGGGGCGCGGCCCAGGCCGGGGTCGCGGCGGGCGTGCTGGCCGCGCTGCGCAAGGGCGTGGTGCGCCCCGATGATGTCGACGAGCTGCTGTTGATCGCGGCGGTGTGGGTCGATCCCGCAGCCGACGACGAGGACGCCGTGTACCACAACAACACCGATGCAACGCTCGGCGCGCTCACCGCGGCACGCGACGACCTTCCGTCGGTGCGCACCGTGCTCGACGCGGGCAGCCCGCAGAACCCATACTTCGTGCGATGACCCCGGAGCAGGCGGCGCACGAGACCCGCGACGCGATCGTGACGTTCACGAGCGGCTTCATGACCGATCCGGCTTCGTACGCGTACAGCCAGTCGCTCGGTTTCGACGGCTTCGACTTCTACATCGCGGGGCGGGGCGGTGTGCTCGGCGACGTCCCGGCCGACGTCGTCGTCGCGGCGCTCGTGTACTTCGCCGACGACGCGGTGCGGCCGCGCTGGGAGCGCGCCGGTCTCGTGATGACGCGCCGCAGCGCGGCCCAGGCGTTTGCCCAGTGCGCGCGCTCCTGGGCACTCGACCACGTGTCCGACGACGTCGACGCGCCGCGCCTCGCCGCGCTCCTGGGGCAGGTCGTGGCCCGGGCCTCGGTCGCGGGCGCACCGCTGTTCGCGGGATGGCGCCTCCTCGAAGAACCGCACGAGCCGAAGGCGCTCGTCGTGCACCGCCTGAACGCGCTGCGCGAGCTGCGCGGCGCGGTCCACGGCGCCGCGGTTCTGACCGTCGGGCTCCGGCCGATCGAAGCCGTCGTGGTGCGCTCGCCGAAGATGGCTCCGGTGCTCGGATGGCCGGAGCCCTACCCCGATCCGGAGCCGTTCCGCGACCGCTGGCAGCTCGCCGAGGCCCGCACCGATCGCGTGTTCGGTCGTCACCTCGCGGTGCTCGACGAGCACGAGCGCGCCGAGCTCGTCGAGCTGCTCGCGAAGGCCGCGACATGACCTGGCTGCGCTCCGAGGCCGAAGGCGCGAGCGCGCTCGACCGGACGTTCGGGCTGCGGCCGAACGCGTACGCGCGCTTCCGCGAGCTCTACGACGGGCTGTGGGCCGCCGGCGTCGACGCGGCCGCGCTCGACGCGTGCCGCGACCGCATCGACGCGCTGCTCCGTCTCGCGCCCGACCCGACCGGTGAGCGCGAGCTGACGGCGGCGCAGCGCGCGGCGGTCGACTATGCCGAGCAGTACGCGCTCGACCCGCACGGGCTGCGCGACTCCGACTTCGACGCGCTGCACGAGTACTACGACGACGCGCAGCTCGCGACGCTCACGCTCGCGGTCGCGATGTTCGACGCATTCGCCCGGTTCTCGACCGCGCTGGAGGTGTGATGCCGCGCGTCGCCAATCCGCCCGGCGGTCTCACTCCGTTCGATCACCGGCCCGCGTTGTGGGCCGCGTTCAACCGCTATTACGGAACGCTGTGGTCGGACGGGATCGTCGACGACGCGACGAAGGAGGTCGGCCGCCTGCGCAACGCGCGGGTGACCGGCTGCGGCATCTGCAAGAACCTCCGCTTCGAGACCGCTCGCGACCAGGGTCTCGACGAGGAGCACGTCGCGCTGATCGACGACGCGTATGCCGGCTCCGCGCTGCCGGCGCGCTGGAAGCTCGCCGCCCGGCTGGCCGACGCGCTGATCGCCGACGCGCGTGTCGACGGCGCGCTGCGCACCGCGCTGCTCGACGAGTTCTCCGACGCCGAGATCGTCGAGCTCACCGCGACGATCGCGACGGCGATCGCGTTCTCGAAGGCATCGGTCGCGTTCGGGGCGCCCGACGACATGCCCGTGCTGGTCGTGCCGACACCCGCGATCGACACCGACGTCGTGCGCGGATGACGATCTCGGCCGGCGATCTCATCCTGGTCTCGGTCGACGACCACATCTGCGAGCCGGCGACCATGTTCGACGCGCACGTCCCCGACCGCTACAAGCAGCATGCCCCGCGGGTCGTCGAGGAGCCCGACGGCTCGCAGCAGTGGTACTACGGCGAGATTCGGGGGCGGAACCTCGGCCTGAACGCGGTTGCGGGCAAGCCGCCCGAGCTGTTCAACGTCGAGCCCCTCCGGTACGACGACATGCGGCCCGGTTGTTACGACGTGCACGAACGCGTGCGCGACATGTCGGCGGGCGGCCAGCTCGCGGGCTTGAACTTCCCGAACTGGACGGGCTTCTCCGGTCAGGTGTTGAACCAGGGTCCCGACCACGACCTCAACCTCGTGATGATCAAGGCCTACAACGACTGGCACGTCGACGAGTGGTGCGGGGCCTATCCGGACCGGTTCATCCCGTGCGGGATCCTGCCGCTGTTCGACGTCGACGAGGCAGCACGCGAGGTGCGGCGGCTCGCGGTGAAGGGGTGTCACGCGGTGACCTTCTCCGAGAACCCGGCCGGCCTCGGCATGCCGAGCATCCACACCGACGCGTGGGACCCGCTGTTCGCGGCGTGCGTCGACACCGGCACCGTCTTGTGCTGTCACGTCGGGTCGTCGTCGAAGAGCGCGTCGACGTCGCCCGACGCGCCCCCGCCGGTGCCGATGAACCTGTCGTCGGTCATGGCGATCTACACCCTCGGCGATCTCCTGTGGGCGTCGTTCTGGCACCGCTTCCCGGCGCTGCGGTTC
>DATMUX010000543.1:0-6937 GCA_035563695.1 Acidimicrobiia bacterium | reverse complement strand
CGCCACAGCACGACGGCACCGCCGATCGCGGCGATCAGCGTCGGGTAGAACACGAAGATGCCGAGGCGCGTGACCCAGCGCTCGCGGCCCTCACCGACGTTGTAGCCGACCATGTCGAACGGGCGGTAGAGACTCCACGTCCGGCCGATCCGCGCCGCGACGACGAGCGGCAGATCGGACACGTGATGGCGGATGTATTCCACCGCGACGCGCCGGTACTCGTGATCGACCTGCGACTGGTCGCCCGGCGGTCGAGGTGACAGCGAGCAGCCCCGCGCCGCGTCCTGCGACCACAAGCCGATCGACGCTCCGTGGTACACGGGGTCGCAGTTCGCGCCGAGCAGCGTCAGCCCGTCGTTGGTCGACAGGAACGTCGCGTCCTCGAACCGCGCCACGTTGAACACCGCCCAGGGCGCGATGACGAGCAACCCGGCGACGAGCGCCGCTGCGGCAAACCCGCGGCGCGCGGCCCACGGGCTCCGCACCGTGCAGACGACGACCACCGCGAGCAGCGGCACGAACAGGATCAGCTCGGCGCGGGCGAGCGCGGCCAGCCCGCACAGCGCGCCGAGCGCTGCGGCGCGCGGCCACGCGGGCCGGTCGCGGAACCAGAACGCGGCGAGCAACGCACCGACGACCGTCAGCACCGTGATCGTCTCCGACATCACCAGTCCGTCGTTCACCCAGAGGTTCGGCGACACCGCCGCGATACCGGCCGCGACGAGCCCGACGCCGTCGCCGCCGGCGCCGTAACGCCCGATCCGGCGGCCGAGCAGACCGACGAGGAAGACGACGAGCGTCCCGAGCAGCACCATCGTGTAGCGGTGCTCGCGCAGGTGATCGTGCAACGGTTCGTGCACGATCCACGACAGCGGCCGATGGTCGCTGAGCCAGGAGACGGGCGCGAGCACGAGCACCGTGAGCGGAGGGTGGTCGGCCGCGGGTGGCGGCTTCTCACCCGGATGGGTGACCGACCACAGCGGCTCGACGAAGCCGCGCCCGGCCGCGACCGTGTTCGCTTCGGCGTTGTAGAAGATCTGGTCGCCCTGCGCGCACTCGCTCGGCGACGTGGCAACGACCTCCCCGTTGATCGCGATGCGGCACGGACCCGACTTCGCCAGCGCGACGTAGGCGACGCGCACACCGAAGCCCACGGCGACGATCAGCAACAGGATGCGCATGAACCGGCTCACGGCACGAGCACGCCGGTGAACGCGAGCAACGCCGCACCGACCAATCCGGCCGCAGCCAGCGTGAATACCACTCGTTCCCGGGCCTCGGTGGTCAGCAGGTCGGCGCCCGCCAGGACGTTGGGGATGGTGGCGAGGCCGTAGCGCTCGAGCGAGTCGAGGTTGCGGCTGCTCAGCGCGACGGCGAGCGCGACGCCCGCATACAACGTGAACGACAGCGGCCAGCGGCGGGCGAGCACGACGAGCAGCACCGCGAACACGACTGCACTCGCCGCATGCACCCCGGCGCTCACGTGGTCGCCGGTGAACAGCTGGTTCACCGAGTGCGCGACGGCCCGGATCGGATCGATCCAACGGCCCCGCCGTGCCGGGTCCTGTTGCACGCGCAGCGGGTACAGGAAGTCGTGCGTGCGCCGCTGCGCCCAAACCAGGTATGCGAGGCATCCGGCGACGGGCGCGACGGCCGGCGCCACCGACCGCGCGTCACGCGCCTGCCAGCCCTCGACCGCGGCGGGAACCGCGAGCAGCGCGCCGACGGGCCGCACGAGCCCGACGGCGAACGCGACCGCGGCGGCGATCCACCAGCGGCGCGTACGCAAGGTGAGCAACACGATCGCGGCCGCGGTCATGAACGTCGCCTCGGCGTAGCCCATCACGAGAACGAACGACGGCGGCACGAGGTAGACGAGCCAGACCGCGCGCCGCGCCAGGGCCGGATCATCGCGCTCGTGCATGACCAGGAGGTACAACACGTATCCCAGCGCGAGCGCGCTGAGGTTCGCCACGATGAGCACCGCGTTGCTCGCACCGATGCCCGGGACCCACGACACGGCCCGCCCGAGGAGCGGGAACAGCGGGAAGAATCGCAGCCCCTCCCGGGCGACCGCGTCGTACCCGCCACGCGCGATGTCGCGGTACCAGGCGGCGTCCCAACTCAACAGCCCGCCGCGCGTCTCGACCGGCTGGGCGATGCGCAGCGTCGTGAACATGTGGCGCGTCGTCACGAGCGTCGCCAACACGATGAATCGCGAGGCCAGGTACGGAACGATCACCGCCCGTGCGATGGCGAGGCGTGTCTGCATTCAGCCGCCGGCGCGCGCCGGGAACATCTGCAGCGCCGGCTTCTCGAAGATCTTGTCGTCGGAGAGCGTGCGTTGGAGGCGCGGTCGCGCCGCGGCGAAGCCGTCGGAGATCGCTTCGCAGACGCCGACGTGCGTGATGTACCCGGGTGCCGACACGTACCAGAGCGTGTGGTTCCCCGTGCGCCGCAGCGCCTCCTGCACGAACGCCTTCGGGTCGGCCCGCTTCAGTCGAGCCTTGTAGTCGACCCAGTCGACGCGCTCCGGTCCCGCGAAGCTCGGATACACCACCTCGTCGAGGCCCGACGGCGCGAGCCGGTGAACCGACGGCCCGATCTGGTCGGGGCAGTACACGACGAGGTCGCCCGGCTTGGCCTCCTTGCGCAGCACCGCGGCAACCGTTCCCGCCTGTGTGCGTTGCGTGATCACGTTGCGGACACCGCCGATCCACCCGAGCCCGACCGAGACGGCGAGAGCCGCGGCGAGCACCCGCGGATCGCGCAGCTGCACGAATCCGCGCGCGACCAGCAGCGCGAAGAACGGGAAGACGATCGCGCTGTAGCGCGACTGGAACGCGCCACCTGCGAGGTAGTTGAGCGAGACCGAGACGACGAGGCCCGCGCCCCCGACGAACGCGATCCCGCGCACCTCCTTCGGGACCCGCAGATCGATCTCGAGGCGCCGGCCGTCGATTCCCCGCGCGAACACGCCGAAGAGGAGGATCGTGAACAGGACGAGGAACAGCACCCAGCCTTCCTGCCGGTCGGCGGTCGTGCCGCTGGCGCTGCCCGCGAAGTCGCGCAGTGTGTAGCCGATCGGGATGCCCGGCAGGACCGGAGTGCCCCACGGTGTCCCCGTGTGCGCGCGCTGGTAGAGGAACGTCGGCAACCAGGGCAGGAACGTGAGCAGGCCGGCGCCGACGGCCACCAGCATTCGCCGCGCGGCGCGGCGATGCGCGCCGCGCCATACCAGCCACACGAGCAGTGCGACAACGACGACCAGCAGGTAGAAGGCCCAGTACTGCGTGTAGATGCTCAGGGAGACGATCAGCGCCAGCAGGCCGAGGCGTCCGAGCGACGGTGATTCGAGCGCGCGCTGGAACGCGACGATTCCGCACGCGACGAGCAACATCACGAGCGAGTACATACGCGCTTCGGTCGCGTACCGGATCGCGTACGGGTTCGCGGCGACGACCGCGGCCGCGATCCACGCGGCGGTCGTCCCGGCGAAGCGGCGCGCCGCGAACCAGATTGCGACGACGGCGCCGACCATGAACAGCCCCGACAACGACCGGCCGGCCAGATTTCCGGTTCCGAGCACTCCGGTCCACACGTGCAGGAGTGCGTAATAGAGGGGCGGAGCGCCGTCGTGCTTCAGTGCGTCCCGCAGCTGGGAGAAGGGCAGGCGCGCGAGGTTGACCGTCAACGCCTCGTCGAGCCACATCTGCGAGCGGGTGGTGAAGTAGAAGAAGAGGCCGGCGACGGCCACCACGACCCCGGCGCCGATCAGGAGCAGCCGTGGCCCTCGTCGCTCGGGCGACGGCTCGGCGGGATCGCGCGTCGGCGCGGCGGAAAGGGCCGTCACGGCCGGAAACGGTAGCCCCGCGCGGTCGTCAGGCCGAGATCATCGGCGCGACGTCGCGCACCATGGCGTCCAGGCTGTCGGTACCCGGCGAATCGCGGAACCACAAGATGAACTCGCGGCAACCCGCGTCGACGAACCCCTGCACCTTCTCGGCCACCTGCTCGGCAGTGCCGACGAGGTTGTCGCGCACGTACTCGTCGGGATCGCCACGCCCCCACAGTGATCCGCCGCCGGGCGAGTCGAGCCACGCCCGGAGATCGGCCTCGGTGTCGAACACCCGGCAATCCGGACCGTGCGTACGCACGATGGTGCCGAAGTCGCGGCCGATCTCGTCGCAGTACTGCCGCAGGAGGCCCGACTTCCGTACGAACCCCTCGAGGCCGGTCTGCCAGTTCGTCTTGTCGGCGTGGCGGGCCTCGATGCGCAGCGTGACCTTCTCGCCGCCGCCGCCGATCCAGATCTCGGGCAGCTGCTGGATCGGCTTCGGATCGCAGTACGCGCCGTCGAACGCCAGGTGCTTGCCCTGGTAGGTGACCGTCTCTTCGGTCCACAGACGCTTCACCACCTCGACGGTCTCCTCGAGGATCTGCAGCCGCGTCCCGGCGCTCGGGAACGGGAAGCCGTACGCCTGGTACTCGCGCTCGTACCAGCCGGCACCGAGCCCGAGGATCAGCCGGCCTTCGGAGAACACGTCGACGCAGGCAGCTTCCTTGGCCAGCAATCCCGGGTTCCGGTACGCCGCGCACGTCACCATCTGCCCGAGCTTGATCGTCGACGTGTGCTGCGCGAGCGCGGCGAGGGTCGTGAAGGCCTCGAACATGTACGTCGGCTCGCGCCGGGGCACCGTCTCGACGTGGTCGTAGACCCAGAGGTGGTGATACCCGACCTGCTCGGCGTGTCGTGCGACCTCCTTGGTGCGCTCCCACGCGTCGCGCGCCGACCAGCCCGTGTACTCGAGCTTCCAACCTTGCGGTACGAACGCTCCCCACCGCAGCGGCGCAGTCATGCAACAACCTGCTTTCCGGGTCGACTCCACGTTGCCCACTGCAGCGGCGCGGTCATGCCGGGGCTCCGGCCTTCGGTTCGTGGAAGTCCCACCACTGGATCTCGACCATCATCGGGAGCAGGTACCTCACGTAGATGCTCGTGATCGCGAGCATGCCGTGGTCCTCGGCCTTCTTGTCGATGATGTCGACCCGGTCGTCGCGCGCCTGCCACGACTTCGCGCGGGCGAGGATCTCGTCGAGCTCGGACTCCGCGCCGACCGACAGGCCGAAGTGATCCAGGCGAGGGCACGTCATCATCGAACCGTCGTCCTCGGCGATGAGGAAGACGAACTGCTCGATGTTGTGCACTTGGAAGACCTGCCGCTTGCGATCGACCGTCATCATCGGGATGTCGACCCAGCCGAAGACGTCGCCGTAGAAGTCGGCGCGCAGCTTCCGGTGCTCCTCGTCGAGGTTGTCGGCGGCGAGGCTCATCGCAACGTGGTTGAACCGCGGCCTACGCGACGTGAAGCTGGGTCCGAGTGCGGTCATGAGCTTGTCCTCCTTCACGCTTCGACGCGCGGCACGACCATGGCCTTCGCCGCGAGCTCGCCTTCGTGCAAGCCGACGGCCGCGTCGAGTAGCCGGTTGAGCGGGTAGTCGTCGGACTCGACGAGCAGATCGTTCGGCAGCGCGCCCGACGCCAGCATGTCGAGCGCGCGCGGGAAGCCGTCGTGGTCGTACACGAACGCACCCGTGATCACGAGCTCGTTCAACAGGATCCGGTTGGGATCGAACTTCGGACGGGCCATCCCCGCGCCGACGAGGACGAGCGTGCCCGCGCGTTTCAGTTGGGCGAGCGCGCTCTCCTGACCGCGCCCGTTGCCCGAGCACTCGAGCGCGACGTCGAACGGCTCGTCGACCAGGTCGTGCGGCATCGACGGCGTCGACAGCTCGGACGGCTCGACCGAACGAGCCCCGAGCTTCTCGCACAGCGCGCGGCGGCTCTCCTTCGGCTCGCTCACGACGATGTCGCCGACGCCCATCGCCTTGAGCGCGGCCACCGACAAGAACCCGATTGGCCCACCGCCGGTCACGAGCCAGCGCGTGCCCGGGCGCACCCCGCCCGCGCGGGTGATCCCGTGCAGCGCCACGGCGAGCGGCTCGGTGAGGGCCGCGTGCTTGAGCGAGAGCGAATCGGGCACGCGCAGCGCCTCGGCCGCGCGCACGACCTTGTAGCGGGCGAACGCACCTTGCCAGTCGCTGTCGCCGGTGCCGACGCGGCCCCGCTCGACGCACAGCGAGGTGCGGTCGGCCAGGCAGTACTCGCACCGTCCGCAGCGCGGCGACGGACCTCCGATCGCCCGATCGCCGACGTCCCAACCATCGACACCGGGACCCCATCCCACGACGGTGCCGGAGAACTCGTGGCCCTCGATCACGCCGGACCGGCCGCCCCATTCGAGCAGGAAGTGCAGGTCGGAGCCACATATCCCGCAGTGACTGACCTCGAGCAGCAGCTCGCCGGGACCCGGCCGGGGCGTCGGACGGTCCTCGACCGCAACGTCGCGCAGGCCCATGAACACGGCCGCGGGCATGGTGGGCGGGACGTCCGTCATGACGGAAGCGTCCCCCGAACCTGACACACACGTCAACTCAATCCCCGTCCCCGAACCGCTTGGGAGGATCGTGGGCGCTATACGCCCATCACGCTCCCATCTGTTGGGAGCGTCGCGGGTGCGCGGCGCGCGAGACTGACGTCAACGTCAGAAAGTCGCTCGAGGGAGCCGTCGCATGAGCAACACCGCAGACGTCGTCATCCGGGGGGGCACGGTCGTCGACGGCACGGGCGCGCCCCAACGCCGCGCGGACGTCGCGATCCGCGACGGCCGGATCGCGGAGATCGGCGACCGGCTCGACGGCGCCCGCGTGGTCGACGCGGCCGGTCACGTCGTGAGTCCGGGCTTCGTCGACATCCACACGCACTACGACGCCCAGGTGTTCTGGGACCCCTGGCTCTCGCCGTCCTGCTACCACGGCGTGACGACGGTCGTCGCCGGGAACTGCGGCTTCTCGATCGCTCCGGTCCGCCCGTCGG
>DATMUX010000542.1:0-4879 GCA_035563695.1 Acidimicrobiia bacterium | reverse complement strand
GAGCCGATGTGGCTCGAAGGTCACGACATCGCGGGACCCGGCGAGGGCTGGAAGATGGTCGAGAGCGGCGACACCGAGCTGACGGGCTCGTTCCCCGTGAACCCGTCGGGCGGGGTGCTCTCGTCGAACCCGATCGGTGCGTCGGGCATGTTGCGGTTCGCGGAGGCCGCGTTGCAGGTGCGGGGCCTGGCCGGCGAGCACCAGGTCGACGGCGTGCGCACCGCGCTCGCCCAGGCCTACGGCGGCGGCGCCCAGTACTTCGCGATGGGCGTCCTGCGCTCCCAGCCGCTCTAGTTACGGCCGGCCACAGCCGCCGCGCCCCGTCCAGCCTCGTGGTCACGTATCTGGCCGTATATGGCCAAAAACGTGACCACGGGGGTCAATCGAGGAGCGTTTGGAGACGCTGGGTGGTCTCGATCCACTCCTCGACCATCTCGAACATGACGTCGCGGACGGGGCGCACCTCGTTCAGCCGTCCGACGATCTGTCCGACGGGGAAGCCGGTCAGCTCCTTGTTGTTCACGCGCATGAACCGGCGGGCCGCCTCCTGGTGGAGGATGCCCTGCAACGGCATCGGGAGCGGGCCCGGTCCGTTCGGGTCGTCGAACGCCTCGGTCCACGCGCTGCGCAGCTGGCGCGCGGGCTTGCCCGTGTACGCGCGCGAGCGCACCGTGTCGCGCGATGTAGCCGCGAGCAACCGCTCCATCACCACCGGACCCGTGTCGGCCTCGGCGACGGTGAGCCACATCGAGCCCGTCCACACGCCTTGCGCACCGAGCGCGAGCGCGGCGGCCATCTGCCGGCCCGTCGCGATACCGCCCGCGGCGAGGACGGGCACGTCGGGCCCGACCGCGTCGACGACTTCGGGGATCAACACCATCGTCGAGATCTCGCCGCAGTGCCCGCCGGCTTCGGTGCCCTGCGCGACGATCACGTCGACGCCCTGCGCGACCTGGCGCTCGGCGTGTTGCCGCGCGCCGACGAGCGCGCCCACGATCAACCCGTGCTCGTGCGCGAGTTGCACGATGTCGGGCGGCGGCGGGCCGAGCGCGTTGACGAGCATCCGCACGCCCGGATGGGCCAGCGACACTTCGACCTGCCCCGGGGCTTCCTCGTCGACGAGCAGGCCGGCCGCCTTGACCGGTCCGGTGTCGAGATCGGACGGGAGCGGCGGCACGTGGTGCTCTTCGAGCAGGCGGTCGACGAACTGCCGGTGTTCGTCGGGGATCATCGCGTCGAGGCTCTCGAAGCTCGCGTCCTCCCCGCCGCCCTTGCCGACGTACTTCATGGGCATGACGATGTCGACGCCGTACGGCTTGCCGTCGACGTGCTCGTCGATCCAGTTGAGCTCGATCTCGAGCTGGTCGGGACTGTACGCGAGCGCGCCGAGCACGCCGAAGCCCCCGGCGCGGCTGACGGCCGCGATCACGTCGCGGCAATGTGAGAACGCGAAGATCGGGAACTCGATGTCGAGACGTTCGGCGATGGGTGTACGCACTGCTCGAGCTCCTTTGCTAATGCAGCGCCGCCGCGGCATCGGTGATCGGGATCACGCTCACCGCGTCGGCGAACAAGTCCATCTGTAGCCCGTTCTTCAGGAACGAGAACGAGATCCCCGTGGCGGGATCGGCCCACGCGACCTGGCAATGCGCGCCCGCGTGCCCGAACGCACGCGGTGAGTTGTCCTTGCCGAACATCGCGTACCGGAACTGGTGCTTGCCGTCGTCGCCCGCGACGACCAGACCGAGTGTGCGGTTGGCCGGAACGTTCATGATCGGGTCGGAGAACGTGCAACGGACGTTCTCCGTCGCGTCGGCGAGCACGTCGGCGTTCCACAGCCCGCTCGGGTTGTGCAGCAGCGCCTGGTAGAAGCGCGCCATCGTCGCCGCGGTCATGCAGGCGCCGCCGCCGGGAACACCGGCGGCGCGCACGGCGGGTGCGTTGAACGCCGGCGTCCCGACGTCGTCGGGGTTCGAGTCCGGCGGGACGCCCAACGGGACCCCGTCGATGATGTCGCCCTGTTCCTCCTCGGGGATGCCGAGCAGGCGGGGGAGCGCGAGCGGCTCGCACAACCGGATCTCGACGAAGTCGCGGAAGTCGATGCCGCCGCAACGCTCGATGAGCTCGGCGAGGACCCAGTGGGCCGAAAGGGCGTGGTACTCGAAGCGCGTTCCGGGTTCCCACTCGAGCTCCCACTCGGTGAAGCGCTTGACCCGTGTGACGGTGTCGGCACCTTCGACCGGATCCATCGGCGCGTTCGGGAACCCTGCGGTGTGGAGCAAGACCTGCTCGACCGTGATGACCTGCTTGCCGTTCGTCGCGAACTCGGGGATGTAGTGCGCGACGGGCCGGGCCGGATCGAGCAGGCCGTCGCCGATGAGCAGCCACACTGCCGACGCGACGATGGGCTTCGTCGCGGAGAAGACGCAGAAGCGGGTTTCGTCGGTGGCGGTTCCGAACGACTCGCAGCAGAGGACCTCGTCGTCGCGCGCGACGGCGAGCTGGCACGCGGGCGTGGCGCCGCTGTCGACGAGCCGGCCCGCGGCGTCGAGCAGCGCATCGAAGTTCACGGACCGAGTCTCCTACGGTGCGGTCGTTCTCGTCCAAAGGCGCAGACCGGAGGTCAGGTCGCCATGCCGTATCCGCTCGAGCCCCGCGGTGTCGACGACTATCCCGTCAAGGTCGGCAGCATGCTGCTCACCCTCGTCGACCCGCACCGCGGCTTCGAGGTCGCGTACAACCGGTGGTACGAGCGCGACCACTTCTACGCCGGCTGCATGATCGGTCCGTATCTGTTCGCGGGCAGCCGTTGGGTCGCGACCCGCGAGCTCAAGGATCTGCGGTGGCCGTCCGGCGACACGACGGTCGCGTCACCGCCGGACGCAGGGTCGTACGTCGCGATCTATTGGGTCGAACGCGGACATCATCGCGACCACTTCGACACCTGGGCGCGGCCGCAGGTGCGCGAGCTCTACGGGCAGGGCCGGGGGTTCGCCGAGCGCCGGCACATCCACACCGTCTTGTACGACCACATCGGCGCGGTGTACCGCGACCCCGATCCCGTCCCGATCGAGCTGGCGCTCGATCACGGGTACGACGGCCTGATCGCGGCGTGGTTCGACGCACGCGCGGGCATGGACGCGCGCGCCCTTCACGATCGGCTCGCGCGCTCGCAACTCCCGGCACTGCTCGCGGGATCGGGCATCGAGATCGCGAGCTCGTGGACGCCCTCGGCGGGCGAGAACGACCCGCGCGACGTGCCGATGGACCTCGGCTCGAAGGCGGGCGGTCCCGAACGCCTTTGCCAGTTGCTGTTCGTGAGCGGCGACATGCGCGATGCTGTGACACGTATGCACGACTTCACCGAGGCCGTCTCGGTCGATGGTCTGGCGACGGCGCACCTCGTTGCACCGTTCTACCGCACGGTGGTCGGAACCGACCGTTACGTCGACGAGCTGTGGTGAGCGAGACGGTGCCCGCGCCGGGTTCCGATTGGGTGGTGCGGGGCACCTACTTCGAAGCGTGCAACTGTGACGCGATCTGTCCGTGCCGCAGCGTGCACGGAGCCCCCGGCGGGCCGTCGACGCACGGCATCTGCTTCGGGACGCTCTCGTGGCACGTCGTCGACGGCCACATGGGCTCGGTCGACCTCTCCGATCGACGCGTGGTGATGTCGGTCCGGTATCACGATGAGGTGCAACCGAGCACGCGATGGGAGGTGATGCTGTACGTCGACGAACGGTCCGACGACACGCAGCTCGCCGCCCTCGCCGACATCTTCCTCGGCCGCGCCGGGGGCCGGGTGATGGAGCTCTACGGCCCTGCGATCGGCGAGGTCCACGGCGTGCGGAAGGCGCGCATCAGCGTCGAGCACGTCGCGCCCCGGAAGCGGATCGACGTCGTCGGCTACGTCACCGTGGAAGCCGAGGACCCGGCATCGGAACCCGGTGATGTGCGGTGTGGCATTCCCGGCTACGACCATCCCGGTACGGAGTTGTACGGCGAGGTGCTGCGCTCCGACGACGGCCCGCTGCAGTGGGCGATCGTCGGCCGGCGCAATGCATCGTTTGCCACCGACTTCGAGTATCGATCGTCGACCTGAGCGGGACGCGAGACGCCCCGTGGTCACGGATTTGGCCGTATACGGCCAAATCCGTGACCACGAACGGCGGCGAGGGGTGGCCGGCGCGTTGGACCGTCGTCCGCGCGAGACGGTAGGACACGTGCCGTGACCGCCGACCTCCACAAACCGATGTTCCTTCCCGATCTCCTCGTCGCCGCGTTGCAGCGCCATCCCGACCGTCCCGCCGTCTATCTCGGCGAGCACGTGCTCACCGGGCGCGAGGTCGCCGCGCAGATGAGTTGCTACGCGCAGGCGTACGCGGCCCACGGGCTCGGCCGGGGGAGTCCGCTGGCGATGCTCGCTCCGAACCGGCCCGAGGTGCTCTTCGCGCTCGGTGCCAACATGGTGACCGGCTGCCGGGTCACGGCGCTTCACCCGCTCGGCTCCCTCGACGACCACGCCTACGTCGTCGACGACGCCGAGATCGAGACGCTCGTGTTCGATCCCAGCTTCGCGGCGCGCGCCCGCGAGCTGCAGCAGCGCTGCCCCGGGTTGAAGCGGCTGCTGTCGTTCGGACCGAGCGAGATCGGCGAGGACCTGCTCGCCCTCGCGTCGACGTTCATCCCGCAGCAGCTGCATCCACCCGCCGTCGAGCCCGACGACGTCGCCGGCCTCGCGTACACGGGCGGCACCACCGGCAAGCCCAAGGGCGTGATGGGCACCTACCGCAGCGGCGCGACGATGACCGCGATCCAGCTCGCGGAGTGGGACTGGCCCGCCGACACCCGCTTCCTCATCTGCACACCGCTCTCGCAC
>DATMUX010000541.1:0-6131 GCA_035563695.1 Acidimicrobiia bacterium | reverse complement strand
TCGCCGCCGAGTACCGCGCGCGAACCGGAGTCGACGTGACGCGGTTGACCGGGGCCGGAGCGGCCGGTGGCTTGGCGGGCGGCCTCGCCGCGATCGGCGCACGCCTCGCGCCCGGGTTCGAGGTCGTTGCGGAGGCCGTCGGCCTCGAGCACGCGCTCGACGACGCGGCGCTCGTCGTGACGGGCGAAGGCAAGGTCGACGGGTCGAGCCTCGCGGGCAAGGTCGTCGGTGGCGTCCTCTCGCTGGCCGAGGAGCTCGAGATCGCGCGCGTGGCGATCATCGCCGGGCAAGTCGTCGACGAGACGCGCGCGCAGCTGGCCGATCACGCGGGCGTGCAGGTGCTCGCGCTGACCGATCGCGTGTGGCAGGAGAGCGAGACGTACACGCGCGTCGCGCTGCTCGTCGAGGAAGCGGCTATCGAGGCAGGTCGCGCCGCGCTCGGTACCCCGGGATCGTGATCATCGGCGGGCGTTCCCGCACTTCGACCGGTTGCGCGTCGATCGCGCCGTCGGGCGCGCCGTGCAGCAGCTCGATGGAAGGGGCATCGAGTGCGAGCACGCCCGCGCGGCGCAACGCCGTCGCCAGCACCGCGAGCGCTTGTGGGCCCAGCTCCTCGAGCGGCCGGTTCCGGTGCTCCCGGACCCCGAGATCGACCTGCGCGACCGCGTCGCGACCGAACCGGTCGACAATGTCGACGAGCAAGCCGAGCTCCACTCCCCAGCCCTCGACGAAGCTCACGCACTCGACGGCGCGGCGCCGCGCCGCGTACTCACCACCGAGCGGCTGCACGATGTCGGCCAGCTTGGGGAACAGCAGCGAGATGAGGGGCCGCGCGACGAGCTCGGTCACGCGGCCGCCGCCGGTCGGCGCACCCTCGAACGATCGCGTGTAGTACGCCTTCACGAACATCACGCCCGAGTCGGCGAGCAGCGGCGCGCACAGCCGCTCGACGTACTCGCCGCGGAAGTTGCGCAGGTCGGCGTCGAGCCAGCAGATCACGTCGCCGGTGCACGCGTCGACCGACTTCCAGAGCGCGTTGCCCTTGCCGGAACCCGGGCCCGTCTCGGGCAGTACCGACGCCTCGGCGACGACTCGTGCGCCGGCGGCCCGCGCGACGCGGGCGGTGTCGTCGGTCGAGCCGTCGTCGATCACCACGACCTCGTCGACGACCGCGACCGCGGCGGCCTCGCGCACGATGGCGCCGATCGTCGGAGCCTCGTTCCGAGCGGGGAGGCACACCGAGACCCGGGCCGGGGCACGGGCACCCGCAGCCGCCTCGTCGGGTGTCGCCATGAAGGAAGGTTAGGGGAGGGTGCTAACCTCTCCGTCAACGCGCTCATCGAGAGCGGCCGAGGGACAGGCCCGTTGACGCCGCGGCAACCAGCGTGACGACCGGAGACGACACTCCGGGAGGACGCCAGGTGCCAATGCCTGACCGATGAGCAGCCGAAGAGCGGCCCTGTGGGCAGGCTCGAGGCGCTCGGAGCGCGTCGAGGACCGGCAAGAGGGAGACGCTCGACATGGCCCACACACCTGCGACGCACGTACTAGGTCTGCGCTGTCGGGAATGCGGGCGCGAGTACGACGTCGCGCCCGTCTACACGTGCGAGTGGTGCTTCGGCCCGCTCGAAGTCGCGTACGACTACGAGGCGATCGCGGCTTCGGTCAGCCGCGAGTCGATCGCGGCAGGACCACTCAGTCTCTGGCGGTACGGACCGCTGTTGCCCGTCGAGTTCGACCGCGCGGTCGATCTCGGCACCGGGTTCACGCCGCTCGTGAAGGCCGACCGGCTCGCGGCCGAGCTCGGCCTGCGCGACGTGTGGATCAAGAACGACACGCGCAACCCCACGAACTCGTTCAAGGATCGAGTCGTGTCGATCGCGTTGAGCAAAGCGCTCGAGTTCGGGTTCAAGGTCGCGGCGTGCGCCTCGACCGGGAATCTCGCGAACTCCGTGGCCGCACACGCGGCGCGTGCGGGGCTGCGCAGCTACGTGTTCATCCCGTCGAACCTCGAGCAGGGCAAGATCGTCACAACGGCGGTGTACGGCGGCAACGTGGTCGCGATCAACGGCAACTACGACGACGTCAATCGCCTGTGCGCGGAGCTCGCCGGCGTGTACGAGTGGGCGTTCGTGAACGTGAACATGCGGCCCTTCTACGCCGAGGGTTCCAAGACGCTCGCGTTCGAGACGGCCGAGCAGCTCGGGTGGGAGACACCCGACCACGTCGTCGTCCCCGTCGCGAGCGGGTCGTTGCTCACGAAGATCCACAAGGGATTCGACGAGCTGTACAAGGTCGGCCTGCTCGACTCCCGGCCCGCCGTGCGCGTGTCCGGCGCACAGGCACTCGGCTGCTCGCCGGTCGCGCAGGCGTACCTCGATAACGCCGACACGATCCGGCCGGTGAAGCCCGACACGATCGCCAAGTCGCTCGCGATCGGGAACCCGGCCGACGGCTACTTCGCCCTCGACGTCGTGCGCGCCTCGGGTGGCGGCATGGCCGCGGTCTCCGACGGCGAGATCGTCGAGGGCATGCGCCTGCTCGCCCGCACCGAGGGGATCTTCGCCGAGACGGCCGGCGGCGTCACCGTCGCGACGCTCCGGAAACTCGCGGCCGATGGTGTGATCCGTCCCGACGAACGCGTCGTCGTGTACATCACGGGCCACGGGCTCAAGACGCTCGAAGCGGTCTCGCCGACCTGTGGCCCGACCGCGACCATCGCGCCGACGCTCGACGCGTTCCACGAAGCGTTCGACATCGAGGAGAGCTCCTGATGGCGGTCACCGTCCGCATCCCAACGCAGCTGCGCACCCTGTCCGGCGGTGCGGCCGAGGTCGACGTCGCCGGCGCGACCGTCGGCGACGCGCTGAAGGCGCTCGACGGCGAGTACCCCGGCTTCAACGAGCGGCTCTTCGACGACTCGGGCGCGTTGCGCCGCTTCGTGAACGTGTTCCTCGCGGAGGAAGACATCCGCTTCCTGCAAGGGGTCGACACGCCCGTGGCCGACGGGCAGACGATCAGCGTCGTGCCCGCGGTCGCCGGCGGCTGAGCACCGGTCCGCGTCGATGGGCGCGTGCCCGACGCTGCACACGGAACGGTTGACCCTGCGCCCCTTCCGCGAAGGCGATCTCGACGCGTACACCGCGCTGCTGCAAACTCCGGAAGTACGCGCGTCGCTGCACCTGCCCGACGACGTCGGCCGTGAGCACGCGTGGTCGGGCATGGCGGCGTGGCTCGGACAGTGGGAGTTGCGGGGCACGGGGCAATGGGCGCTCGAGGAGCGTTCGTCGGGAATGTTCGTGGGGCGCGCCGGGTCGCACTGGCCCGAGCGCGCCGACTGGCCCGGCATCGAGATCGGCTGGGCGCTGCATCCCGACCATTGGGGCCGGGGCTACGCCACCGAAGCCGGCGCGGCCGCGTGCGACTGGGTGTTCGCCCACCACGACGTCGACGCGATCTACAGCGTGATCCTGCCGGAGAACACCGCCTCGCAGGCCGTGGCCCGGAGGCTCGGGTTCGCACCGTGGCAGGAGCGGACGATGTCGTCCTTCCCGTCGATGCCGCACATGATCTGGCGCATGACGCGCCACGCGTTCAGCGCGTCGGGCGTTCAGCGCGTCGTGACGTAGAGCGACTCGGCGATGCGCGCGGGCACGCGGTGCTCGCCGGTCTCGGTCTCGACCGTGACCGCGTCGTCGTCGCGGCCGACCACAGTCGCGTCGCGGCCGGGCAGGAGGTTCGCGGCGGCGATCAGTGCGATCGCATCGTCCGACATCTCGAGCCGTTCGCTGACGCGCGCGACCGTCACCGGCCCGGGCGCGGCATCGTCGAGCGCGACCGTCGGCGTCGCGGGCGCCGCCCGGTGCGAGCCCGGGATCGGATTCCCGTGCGGGCACGTCGCCGGGTCGCCGAGCAACTGCACGAGTTTCTCCTCGACGTCGGCCGAGATCGCGTGCTCCCACCGGTCGGCCTCGCGGTGCACCTTCTCCCACTCGAGCCCGATGACGTCGGTGAGCAGGCGCTCGGCGAGGCGGTGGCGGCGGACGACCGTCGTCGCGAGCCCGCGGCCCTTGTCGGTCAGGCGCAGGCTCCGGTCGCCGGCGAGCTCGACATAGCCCTGGTCCTCGAGGCGCGCCACGGTCTCGGAGACGGCCGCGGCCGAGAGCCCGAGGCGCTCGACCAGGCGGGCGCGCATGGGAACGATGCCCTCCTCCTCGATGGAGAGGATCGTCTCGAGGTACTCCTCGGTGGTGTCGTGCAGCTCCGCCACGGCGCCCAGACTACGCACCGGCGGCCCGCCGCCGGGCTTGCACTCGCGAGGCTCGAGTGCCAACATGGGTTAGCACTCGGCTATCCTGAGTGCTAATCGATCGTGCCTCCCCAACCGAAGCCGCGCATCGATTTCCGCCTGCCCAGCTACCAACGCGCAAGGGGTATTCGCCAATGCCGAAGCAGATCGCCTACGACGAGCACGCCCGCCGGGCGCTCGAGGCGGGTATGAACAAGCTCGCCGACGCCGTTCGCGTCACCCTCGGCCCGAAGGGCCGCAACGTGGTGCTCGAGAAGAAGTGGGGCGCACCCACGATCACCAACGACGGTGTCTCGATCGCCAAGGAAATCGAGCTCGAGGACCCGTACGAGAAGATCGGGGCCGAGCTCGTCAAAGAAGTTGCCAAGAAGACCGACGACGTCGCCGGTGACGGCACCACCACGGCCACCGTGCTCGCGTGGGCCATGGTCCGCGAGGGGCTGCGCAACGTCGCGGCCGGCGCGAACCCGATGGTCCTGAAGCAGGGCATCCAGGACGCGGTCGAGACCGCCGTCGACTCGATCAAGAGCCTGTCGAAGAAGGTCGAGACCGACCCGGCCGCCATCGCCAACGTCGCCGCGATCTCCGCGGCCGACAAGGAGATCGGCTCGATGATCGCCGAGGCGCTCGAGAAGGTCGGCAAGGACGGCGTGATCACCGTCGAGGAGAGCCAGACCTTCGGCATGGAGCTCGACCTCGTCGAGGGCATGCGCTTCGACAAGGGCTACATCTCGCCGTACTTCGTCACCGACCCGGAGCGCATGGAAGCGGTCCTCGACGACGCGTACCTTTTGTTCGCGTCGAACAAGATCAGTGCGGTGAAGGACCTCCTGCCCGTGCTCGAGAAGGTCATGCAGGCGGGTCGCCCGCTCGCGGTGATCGCCGAGGACGTCGAGGGCGAGGCGCTCGCCACGCTCGTCGTCAACAAGATCCGCGGCACGTTCAAGTCGGTGGCGATCAAGGCCCCCGGCTTCGGTGAGCGCCGCAAGGCGATGCTCCAGGACATGGCCATCCTGACCGGCGGCCAAGTGGTATCCGAAGAGGTCGGCCTGAAGCTCGAGAACATCGGCTTGGAGCTGCTCGGCCGGGCGCGCAAGGTCGTCGTCACCAAGGACGAGACCACGATCGTCGAGGGTGCGGGTTCGAAGTCCGAGGTGCAGGGTCGCATCAACCAGATCCGTAACGAGATCGACAACACCGACTCCGACTACGACCGCGAGAAGCTCCAGGAGCGTCTCGCGAAGCTGTCGGGCGGCGTCGCGATCATCAAGGTCGGCGCGGCCACCGAGGTCGAGCTGAAGGAGAAGAAGCACCGCATCGAAGACGCCGTGCAGACGACCAAGGCCGCGGTCGAAGAGGGCGTCGTGCCCGGCGGCGGGGTAGCGCTCCTGCGCGCCCAGGCCAAGGTGCTCGACCTGTCGGAGACGCTCGAGGGCGATGTCTCGACCGGCGCCAAGATCGTCGCTCGTGCGCTCGAAGAGCCGATCAAGCAGATCGCGGTCAACGCCGGCCTCGAGGGCGGCGTGATCGTCGAGAAGGTGAAGAACCTGAAGGGCGCGAACGGCCTCAATGCGGCGACTGGTGAGTACGAGGACCTCGTCAAGGCCGGCGTCATCGACGCGGCGAAGGTGACGCGCTCCGCGTTGCAGAACGCGGCGTCGATCGCGGCGCTGTTTCTCACGACCGAGGCCGTCGTCGCCGACAAGCCCGAGGAGAAGGGCGCGTCGGCCGGCGCCGGGATGCCCGGTGGCGGCATGGGCGACATGGACTTCTAATCAGCTCGGGCCGATCATTCGGCCTGATCACGGCCTGACGGGGCGCC
>DATMUX010000540.1:0-3272 GCA_035563695.1 Acidimicrobiia bacterium | reverse complement strand
TTCTGACGAGGCGGGAACTCGACAAGCGTCGTGAGCATGTTGGCGACGTAGGCCTGCGCCGGCACGAGGATCCACGCGTGGTCGATCAGCCAATCCCAATACGTGTTCGATGTGAAGTCCGCGCGTTCGAACGGATCGGTGCGAAGGTTGAAGATCTTCGGGACGCGTAGCACCGTGAACGGTTCCGCCCACACCTGCAACGTGCCGGCGGCACGCTGCTCCAAGAAGACGATCTTCCAGTTGTTGAACCGCAGCGCGACGAGATCGCCGTCGTCGGAGACGTAGAAGAAGTGTTGGCGCGGGCTGTCGTCGACTTCGCCGGCGAGATAGGGCAGCTGGTTGCTCCCGTCGAGATGAACCCGGTAGCGAACACCGTTGAGATCGGCGCCCGCACGGAGCTGCTCGGCGATGTCGGGAACTCCGGCCGCGGCCAAGAACGTCACGAACCAGTCGCTGTGGCTCACGATCCCGTTGCGCACTGTGCCGGCCGGGATCCGGCCCGGCCACCGGACGACGGCGGGGACCCGGTACGCGCCCTCCCAGTTCGAGTTCTTCTCGCTGCGGAACGGCGTCATGCCCGCGTCCGGCCACGAGTTCATGTGCGGACCGTTATCGGTCGAGTAGACGACGATCGTGTCGTCGGCGATGCCGAGCGCGTCGAGCTCGTCGAGCAGCTCGCCGATGACGTCGTCGTGGTCGAGCATCGTGTCGTGGTAGGTCGACTGCCAGCGACCGGCGCGCCCTTTGCTCGCCGGTTTCACGTGCGTGCGCAGATGCATGTGTGTCGAGTTGAACCAGAGGAAGAACGGCGTGCCCGCCTCGTGCTGGCGGCGCATGAAGTCGACGGCCGCGTCGCGGAACTCGTCGTCGCAGGTCTCCATGCGCTTCTTCGTCAGGGGGCCGGTGTCCTCGATCCGCTGGGTGCCGTCGGGGTTCGCCCACGAACGGATCACGCCGCGGGGACCGAACCGCTCGCGGAATCCCGGAAACTCCTCGTCGGTCGGGTAGTCGTCGAGCTCCGGCTCTTCCTCGGCATTGAGGTGGTAGAGGTTGCCGAAGAACTCGTCGAAGCCGTGGGCAGTCGGCAGGAACTCGTCGCGGTCGCCGAGGTGGTTCTTGCCGAACTGGCCGGTCGCGTACCCGTGGGCCTTGAGCGCGGTCGCGATCGTGGGATCCTCGGCGCGCAGCCCGATGTCGGCGCCGGGCATGCCGACCTTGGTCAGCCCCGTGCGGTACGGGTTCTGACCGGTGATGAACGTGGCGCGCCCCGCGGTGCAACTCTGCTCGCCGTAGTAATCGGTGAACCGCACACCTTCGCCGGCGATCCGGTCGATGTTGGGCGTGCGGTAACCCATCAGGCCGTCGCTGTAACAGCTCAGGTTCGAGATGCCGATGTCGTCGCCCCACAGCACCAGGATGTTCGGTTGACCGTTCGGCATGGGCAGACATTAATCGGGGCGCGAACTGGCGGTCGAGCAGACCCCACGCAAGACTGACCACCAGGCAACGCGCGGCAAGTGCTTGCGGGCGAGGAGGATGCATGCCGGTGACTCCCAAGACGGTCTCGTACACACTCGCATTGGTACTCGGGATGACCTTCGTCTCGGCATGCAGCAGCGGCAGCAACAAAGGGACCTCTTCGACACCGACGACCGTCGCGCAGAAGATCGACTACAAGGCGCTGGGCTTGTGGGACGACGGGCCGTGTGATACCGGCAAGCCGCCGCTGAAGATCGGCCTGATGACGACGTTCAGCTCGCCCGTCATCTCCTTGAAGGATCAGGCAGACGCGCTCGACGCGTCCGCGAAGGCGTTCAACGCGCGCGGTGGCGCGAACGGCGCGTGCATCGAGGTGCACAACTGCGACGATGGCGCGAACACGGACCAGGCCGTGGCGTGCGTTCGCCAGATCGACCAAGCGGGTGTCGTTGCGACCGTGAACGACCAAGGTACGGCGGGTCAGGCGGAGGTCTCGGCCGCGATGGCGAAGGCGGGCATCCCGAGAGTCGCGAGCAACGTGACGCAGAACGACTGGGGCGACCAGAACGCGTACCCGACGGACGCGTCGGGTACGGGGGTGACGTTCCTGCTTCCGGATGCGCTCATTGCGCGCGGCCAGAAGAAGCTCGGTGCCATCCGCGTCGACCTCGCGGCGGCGTCGGCGCTCAAGGGTCTCCTCAACCAGCTCTACCAGAAGGACGGCGCACAGATCACGTACGACGTTCCGGTTCCCGGTGGAACGACCGACTACAGCCAGTTCATTCTCGGCGCGCAGAACGCCGGCGTCGGCGGTGTGTTTCTCGCCGTCGGCGATCAGGACGCCATTCAAACGGTGCAGGCGGCCCAGCAGCTCGGATCGAACCTGCTCATCGGCGCGAGCCTGGGCTCGTTCTCGCAGAAGGCCGTATCGGATCTCGGCAGCGAGGCGAAAGAGCTCGTGTTCATGTGGTCGTATCCGCCGGCGAGCGTCGGTTCCGTTCCCGCGTATCAGGCGATGCGCGCCGACCTGGCGGCGTCCGGGGAATCGTCACTGCAGCCCGAGAACCTGAAGGCGAGCCCGATCCGATCATGGATCGGTTTGTACGCGCTGCTCCGGATGATCCGCGACGCCCACATGACGGCCTTCACCCGCCAAGGCATCTCCACGATGCTGAAGGATGCGAAGAGTGTGCCGATGCTCCGCATGTTCGGTGGCGAGAACTGGACACCGAACATGAACCACCAGGGGCTGTTCCAACGCGCGGGAATGAACCACTGGCAGGTTTGGAGCTGGGATGCCAACGCGGCGAGCTCTACCGGCGTGAAAGGCAACTTCGTACCTGTGACCGCGGTCAGCTGGGACAAAGTCGTGTGCGGTTCGGTCTTCGGTTCTCCCGGGCCGTGCTAACGGCTTGAGGTCGCGTTGACGTCATTCCTGCAGTTCCTGGTCATCGGACTGGGTGCGGGCGCGACCTATGCATTGTTCGCGCAGGGCGCGGTGCTGATCTATCGCGGCTCGGGCCTCATCAACTTCGCGCAAGGAGCGATCGGATCGCTCGCGGCGTACATCGCGTTCGTCGACTTGAAACAGAATCGCGGGTGGTCGACGCTTCCTGCGATCGTCGTAGCGCTCGTCGTGGCCACGGCCCTCGCGTTCGTCTTCCACGCCGTGGTGCTGCGCGCGCTGCGGAATGCCGCGGCGATCGTGCGAGTCATCGCGACGATCGGCCTGCTCGGGCTCCTGCAGGCCGTGATCGTCAAGCGGTGGGGCGCCAACGGGCGGGCCGTCGATA
>DATMUX010000539.1:0-2240 GCA_035563695.1 Acidimicrobiia bacterium | reverse complement strand
ACGATCCCCGCCTCGGCGACCTCGCCGCACTCGACTCCCCGGCACCCCGCCGCAAGGCGGCCACCGCGTGACCCCCGGGTAGGATGAGCAGCTGTGACGCAGATGCAACCCGGCGACGACACCACCACCGAAGGACCGGTGACACCTGAGGTCGTCGAGGCGCCGCTGATCCCCGTCGACGCCGAGGATACCGACGGCGAGCAGGTCGCGCGGCCGACGAAGTTGATCCGGATCGCGTCGATGGTGCGCGCGCTGCTCGACGAGGCGCGGCGCGCACCGCTCGACGACGCGGGCCGCCGCCTGCTCAAGGAGATCCACGAGCGTTCGATCCACGAGCTCGAAGAGATCCTCTCCGACGATCTGCGCAAGGAGCTCACCGAAGTCACGTTGCCCTTCGCGTCGGAGACGCCGACCGACGCCGAGCTGCGCATCGCGCAGGCCCAGCTCGTCGGCTGGCTCGAAGGGCTCTTCCACGGCATTCAGGCAACGCTGTTCACCCAGCAGATGCAGGCCCAGCGCCAGTTCGAGGAGATGCGCCAGCGCCGCGCGCTCGACGGCGGTCAGCCCGAAGCCCGCACGCCCGGCGCCTATCTCTGATGACCGCACCCATCCCGTTGGGGAACTTCGATTGGGAGCCCCCGAGCTGGCGGCGGTATCCGGCCGCGCAGCAGCCGGAGTGGCCCGACCCGGCCGCGCTCGAGCACGCGGTCGACGAGCTGCGGCGCATGCCTCCGCTCGTGTTCGCGGGCGAGGCGCGTTCGTTGTCGTCGTCGCTCGCGCGCGTGAGCGAAGGCAAGGGGTTCCTCCTGCACGCGGGCGACTGCGCCGAGTCGTTCGCCGAGTTCTCCGCCGACAACATCCGCGACAAGCTCAAGGTCATCCTGCAGATGTCGGTCGTGCTCACGTACAGCACGGGCGTGCCGACCACGAAGATCGGGCGCATCGCCGGGCAGTTCGCCAAGCCGCGGTCGTCACCCACCGAGAAGCGCGACGGCGTGGAATTGCCGTCGTTCTTCGGCGACACCATCAACGACTTCGCGTTCGATCCCGTCGCCCGCCGTCCCGATCCCGAGCGAATGCTGCGCGGCTACCACCAGGCCGCATCGACCCTGAACCTGCTGCGCGCGTTCACCAAGGGCGGCTTCGCCGACCTGAACCGCGTCCATCAGTGGAACCTCGAGTTCATCGCGAGCGCCCGTGAGGCGCGCCGCTACGAGGAGCTCGCCGACGGCATCGAGCGCGCGTTGCGGTTCATGGCCGCGTGCGGCATCGACCTCGAAGCCGAGGTACAGCTCCACGAGGTCGACTTCTACACGTCGCACGAAGCGCTCCTGCTCGGGTACGAGGAGGCGCTGACGCGGCGCGACAGCCTCACCGGCGACTGGTACGACTGTTCGGCCCACCTACTGTGGGTCGGCGAGCGCACGCGCCAGCTCGACGGCGCGCACGTCGAGTTCCTCTCGGGCGTGCACAACCCGGTCGGTGTGAAGCTCGGCCCGAACACGACGGTGGAGGAAGCGGTCGCGCTGTGCCGCCGCCTCGACCCGGGCCGGGAGCCGGGCCGCCTCGTGCTCGTCACGCGCATGGGCGCCGACAAAGTGGCCGACGCGTTACCACCGCTCCTGCGCGCGGTGAAGCGCGCGGGTCATCCGGTCGTGTGGGCGTGCGACCCGATGCACGGCAACACGTTCGCGCACGAGAGCGGCTACAAGACGCGGCACTTCGACGCGGTGATGCACGAGGTCGAGCAGTTCTTCGACGCCTGTCACGCTCTCGACATCTGGCCGGGTGGCGTGCACGTCGAGCTCACGGGCGACGACGTCACGGAGTGCCTCGGCGGCGGCGACGACCTCGTCGGCAGCGACCTCGAACGCCGGTACGAAACCCGCTGCGATCCCCGCCTCAACGCCCGCCAGTCGCTCGACCTGGCATTTCGCGTGGCGGAGCTCGTCCAGCGCTGATTTGCTCGTGCACTCACCCACGTTGGGGGTTTCTCAGGTCGGGGCTGTGGTACACGATGAAGGCGTGGTGAGCGAACGACCGCCGGGCAGTGCCGGCGACCTCGGTCCGAACGCGGGCCTGGTCGACGAGATGTACCGCCTCTATCGCGACAACCCGGACGCGGTCTCGCCCGGCTGGCGCGACTTCTTCGCCGACTACCGCCCCCGGCTCGAGCCGGAGCCCGCACCCGCACCGGCACCGGTCGCGTCGGCGCCGGAGCCGGCACCGGCCGAGCGCGC
>DATMUX010000538.1:0-2551 GCA_035563695.1 Acidimicrobiia bacterium | reverse complement strand
GGCGGGCCGACGCCGGGCGCGTCCTCGTGTCGAGCACGGTATGGGTCTACGCCGCGACGCAGGGCGACGTCGTCGACGAGAACACGCTGTTCGACCTGCAGACCGACCGTCACCTCTACGTCTCGGAGAAGATCGCCGCCGAGATGTTCTGCCGCGACTACGCGACCTTGTTCGGGCGGCCGTACACGATCCTGCGCTACGGCATCCCGTTCGGGCCCCGCATGCGCAGCGACCTCGTCGTAGCCGCGTTCCTGTTGCGGGCGATGCGCGGCGAGGCCTTGCGCATCGACGGCGACGGCTCGCAGGAGCGGCGGTTCGTCTACGTCGAGGACCTCGCCGCCGCGCACGTTCTGGCGCTGTCGCCCGCCGCGAGGAACCGCACCTACAACCTCGAGTCCGACGAGACCATCTCGATCCGGACGCTCGCGGAGACCGTGCGTGATCTCGTGGGCGACGTCGAGGTCACCTTCGGTCCGTCCCGGCCGGGCGACTATCGCGCGCGCATCGTGCAGAGCGACCGGGCACGTGAAGAGCTGGGCTGGGTGCCGGCACACACGTTCGCCGAGGGGCTGCGCAAGACCCTCGATTGGTACCGCGAGCAACTCGAAGCGTCGTGAGCGCGCACGGACCGCGCCGTATCGCGGTCGTCCCGGCGTACAACGAGGAGCCGACGGTTGCCGCGGTCCTCGAGGAGCTCTACCCGCTCGTCGACGAGCTCGTCGTGGTCGACGACGGATCAACCGACGCCACCCGCGCCGAGATCGAGGGGTTCATCGCGCGCGGCCGGCCGAATTGCCACCTCCTCGTGCACGAGACCAACCAGGGAATGTCGGAGGCGTACGCCACCGCGCTCGCGCGGTTGCGTGAGCGGCTCGCGCGTCACGAGCTCGACGCCGACGATCTCGTGTTCACCGTCGATGCGGACGGACAGCACGATCTGCACGTGCTCGACGAGCTCGTCGAGATGACGCGGCGCGAAGGTCTCGACGCCAACCTCGCCCGGCGCGACCTGTCGTATCACGGTCCGTTCAAGAAGAGCGGCAACTGGGTTCTGTCGCGGTGGGCGAGCCTGTGGGCCGGGTCGCCGTTGCTCGACGTCGAATCCGGCTACCGCATCTTCCGGCTCGGCGCACTGGCGCACGCGCTCGACTACTACTCGGGCTACCAGTACAGCGAGACCGTCGAGGTCGCGGTCGTGCTCTGCCAGCTCGGCTACCAGGTTCGCAACGACCACCTCGTGCCCGTTCCCGTCGCGCGGTCGCGCACGCGGTTGCGCGACGCCGCGATCGATGTGGCGGTGATCCCGGTTGCGGCCGCGCGTGTCTGGCGCTCCGACCGTGTGCCCGAAGCCGCCCGTACCGACTCCGTTGCGCATCTCGCGATCGCAGGCGTGCTCGCGGTGATGCTCGCGCTCACCTACCAACGGGCCACGGGAACGTTGCCGGCACTCGCGCTCGCGGCGCTCGCCGCGTTCGGGCTCGGCGGCCTCATCCGCCGGTCGGTGCCACGGGCGTCGCTCGCGATCCTCGGCGTCCCCATCGCGTTCGTCGCGGCGTGGCTCGTACCCCAACGGCCCGACGTGCAGAGCGCGGTCGTCCTCTGCGGCGTGTTCGGCGTCGGCGCGGCGCTGGCCGCACCCGCGGTGCGCCGGCCCCGCCCGCTCGTCCTCGGGATCGCGTTCGCGGCCGCGGTCGTCGTACGGCTCGCGGGCACCCGCACGGCCCTGCTCGGCGTGGCCGTGCTCGCCGTCGGTGTTGCCGCGCTCACGGCCCGCTTCGGGCGCATCGGGATGCCGCGTACGCACCGGCTGCGCACGATCACGTTGGGAAGCACGTTGGTCGTCGCGACGAGCATGCTCACCGGATACTTCGGCGCCAACACGGTCGGCGCGACGTGGTTCGGCGGCGGCGTCGTGCACGGACCCCGCACCGTGAACGAGGTCGCGATCACCTTCGACGACGGTCCGAGCACCGAGGCGACGCCGGCGATCATGAACATCCTCGACCGGGCAGGCGTGAAGGCCTCGTTCTTCGTCGTGGGCAAAGCGCTCGATGCCGACCCCCAGATCGTGCGCGCGCTGTACGAGCACGGCCATTTGGTCGGCAATCACGCGTACCACCACGACGCCTGGCGCTGGCTCGACCCGAGCTACCCCGAGCTCGAGCGGACGCAGGACGCATTCGCGCGCCAGCTCGGCACGTGCCCCGTATGGTTCCGGCCGCCCCGGGGGCAACACACGCCGCTCATGGCGAACGTGGTGCACCGGCACCGCATGCGCCTCGTCATGTGGGACGTCTCCGCGGGCGATCGGCGGACCAACGACCCACAGGTGATCGCCGACCGTGTCCTGCGCGCCGCGCGGCCCGGCTCGATCATCGAGCTCCACGACGGGTTCGACGGCAAGCCGTGGGTGAACCAATCGGCCATCGTCCAGGCCCTGCCGCTGATCCTCCAGGGTTTGCAGGAGCGTCACCTGCGGCCCGTGCGCCTCGATCAACTCATCGGCGGACCGGCCTACCAGCCCTGCGACTCGCCGAGCAGTTGACGCGCG
>DATMUX010000537.1:0-4119 GCA_035563695.1 Acidimicrobiia bacterium | reverse complement strand
CTCGTCACCGGCGCGGGCGGGTCACCCGCGTCGGTGATCGGCAAGTTGTTCCACGTCTGCGATCCCGTCAGCTTCAACACAACGAGTTCGTGCTCGATCGTGCCGGTGTTCTTGATGACGAACGAGATCTTGCCGGCCGGCGCGGTGCTCTTGTCGGCGACGAGCGTCATGGGACCGCCGAGACCCTGCGTGTCGCTGAGCGTCACGTGAATGATCCCGGGGCCGCTCGGTACCGTGGTCCCGCTGGCGGCTGTTGTCGTCGTCTCCGTCCCGGGTGCTGCACTCGGTGACGAGGTTTGCGCGGCCAGGATCAACCCCGCGACGAACGCGATCCCGAGCACACCCGCCACGACGAGCCCGACCTTCGTGCCGGTCGACATCCGCTCGTCGTCGGCTGCCGCGTTTCCCCCGTTGTTCGCTTGGGTCGTCATCGCGTCCTACCACCTTTTCACGTCGTATCGAGCGCGAAGCCGATCCGCAGTATGACGGCCGATCGCCGGTGCTCGCCGGACTGTCGCACGAGATCACGCCACAGGTCCGTCACATCCTGATCCTCGGGCAGGCGGATCTCGGTGCGCAAGGTCGGCCGGACGCACAGGCCACTCGCCCGCTCGGCGCAGGTCGATGGGGGCGCCGTCGCGCTGATCGGTTCCGGAGATCGTGTGCGTGGGCCGAAGGTCGGCGCGGTTGGGTGACCTCGGGCTGGTCGCACGCGAGGCCTACCCTGAGTGTCACGGCGAACCCATGAATCGCGGCCGGTCGCCGCGGCTGGTTGGGAGGTGCGATGAGCACGACCGCAGTTGCCGATGTGTCGGAGAACGGTCCGGCCGGCGGTCCTTGGGCGGTCGAGACGCACGGATTGACGAAGCGGTTCGGCGAGAACGTCGCGGTCGATGACGTGGAGCTGTTGGTGCCGCGAGGGTGCGCCTTTGGCTATCTGGGTCCGAACGGAGCCGGGAAGACCACACTCATCCGCGTCCTGTTGGGTCTCACGCATGCCGATGCCGGCCGGATGTCGCTGCTCGGGTATCCCGTTCCGAAGCATCGCGACGTGGCGCTGGCGCGGGTGGGTGCGATCGTCGACGAGCCTCGCTTCCACCCACACTTGAGCGGACGTGAGAACCTGCGGATACTCGCCGCCGCGCGCGAACCGGCGGCGCGCGACCGAATCGGCCCCGCGTTGGAGCGCGTCGGCATGGCGCATCGCGCTGATGATCGGGTATCGAAGTATTCGATGGGCATGCGCCAGCGCCTCGGGGTGGCGGCGTGTTTGCTCGGGGATCCCGAGCTGTTGATCTTGGACGAGCCCATGAACGGGCTCGATCCGGCCGGCATGCGCGAGATGCGCGACATGATCCTGTCGTTGGTGGCCGAGGGCCGCACTGTGGTGTTGTCGTCACATCTTCTCGACGAGGTCGAACGGACCTGCGATGCGGTGGCGATCGTGGATCAGGGGCGGATCATTCGTCAGGGACCGATCTCGCAGCTCCTGGCGGGAACGTCGATGGAGCTGCAGGTCGAGTGCTCCGATCCCGACCGCGCTCGCATCCTGCTCGAACGCACCACGATCGGCGCGTACGTCGTTGGTGGGCCCGAGGGTCTACAGATCACCCTGCCGGCAGGGACTTCACGTGACGTCATCGCCGAGGTGGCCCGCGTGTTGGTCGAGGGCGACGTGTCGTTGTACCGGCTGCAGCCGGTGCACGCGTCGTTGGAGTCGTGGTTCTTGCAGGTCACGAGCCGACTAGGAGATTCCCAATGACGCTCGGAACGGACATGAGCTCCGCCGCGGCCCCGGAGTCGTCCGTCCAGCTCGCGCGTGACCGGCGAGGGTCCTGGATACCGACGGGCGGGATGATCGCGACGCGGTTCATGGAGTTGCGCAAGCGACGCGGACTCATGATCACCCTCATCGGTGTGACGATCGGTCTCCCGACCCTCTTCCTCGTCATACGGCTGTTGCTCCACGCCTTCGACCCGCATTCGTACGCGCCGGCCGGCGGTTACGACATCTTCAACCATCTGGTCGTCGTGGTTCTGTACGTCTTCGGCTTCATCGTCGCCGCCACATTGGGTTGCACTGCGGGATCGATCGACCTCACCGAGGGGATGTTCCGGCATCTCGTAGTCACCGGCCGCTCGCGATTGGCGCTCTACCTCGCCCGCATCCCCGCCGGGCTGGCCATCATCGGGCCGCTCGTCGCGATCGGCTTCGCGATCGTCTGCACCGTATGTGTATTCGCGGCGCCCACGACTCTCAACTACCAAGGCGTCAACGTCCCCGCGGGCCTGTCCCTCCCGGCGCTCGAGAGCTGGGCGGCAAACCATGCCGACCAAGTCGTGTGCAACTTCGCCTACAACGGACCAATAGCCGTCGCCGTTCCCTGCGGCAACGGCCCCGCCGGCGGCCCCGGTGGACCGATCATCAATGGATCCCCGGGAACCGGCATCCCGGCACGACCCTCGACCGCAACACTCCAGGCCGACGCGGTCGCCATCGCGAAACAGGACTACGCCGACTACTCGAGGTTCTTCCTCACTCCGTCGACATCGCTCATGATCAAGACCGGACTCTGGCTCGAGCTCGAAGCACTCATCGGCTTCATCGTCGGACTCGGCCTCGGCGCGCTCATCGGTCAACGGACGGTCGCGGTGATCATGATGATCGTCCTCGAAGTCATCCTCACCCCGATCTTCTCGCGAGCGCACATCCCACACTTCATCAACTTGCAACGCGCAGTCGTCGGACTCGCCACCGCCCACCTCGAACCCGCCGGCCTCTCCACCAGAGTCTTCGGAGGGGACGGACCGCCGGGCGCAAACGCAGCATCCATCCTCGTACCCGAGACGAAGTTGGTTGCCGTAGCCGTCATCCTCGCCTGGCTGATCGGTTGGACCATCCTCGGCGCCTGGCGCATGATGACCCGAGACGCCTGACTCAACGGCTCATCGTCTCCGAAGGCGGGTCGCCGTGTCGGGCGACAACGTGCTGAACGACACTCACACCAGTTCCCCGTCATCTCGGCATGCCGAGGATGCGTTCGGCGATGAGGTTGCGCTGGATCTGCGACGTGCCCGCCGCGATCGTGTATTGCAGCGACCAGAAGTAGTCGCGTGCGGCGGCGACGGCACGATCGCCGGCGCCCGCGAGTGCCGGTCGGCCGATCGTGCGCAGCGTGAGCTCGGCGATCTCCTGGGCGAGCTCGCTGTAGCGGAGCTTCACGGCCGATCCGGTTGGCGCCGGTATCCCGGTGCGCTCGGCCTCGGCGATGCCCATCTGGGTCATGCGCCACAGCGCGTCGACGTTCGCGCGCAGCCGGCCGATGTGCAACCGCAGCGTCACGTCATCCCACGCGTGCATACGTCCGGTCGTCGGCGTCACCTTCGCCAGCTCGACCAGCGCCCGGATCTGCGATCGCAGCGTGATGATGTGCTGCGCGAACGCGGTACCGCGTTCGAAGCGGAGCGTGACGTTCGTGACCCGCCAGCCATCGTTCTCGCCTCCGACGCGGTCGGAGACGGGCACGCGCACGTCGTCGAGGAACACCTCGCAGAAATGGCTCTCGCCGTCGATCGTGCGCATCGGGCGCACCTCGACACCGGGCCGGTGCATGTCGAGAATCAGCCACGTAATGCCCTTGTGCTTGGGCGCGTCGGCATCCGTGCGCACGAGCAGTTCGCAGTAATCGGCGACGTGCGCCCGAGTGCTCCAGATCTTCTGGCCGTTCACGACGTATTCGTCGCCGTGGCGGACGGCGCGCGTCCGCAACGACGCAAGATCGGATCCCGCCGACGGCTCCGAGAACCCCTGACACCAAACTGCCTCGCCGCGCAGGATACGCGGGAGGTGGAACGCGCGTTGCTCGTCGGAACCCTCCGCAATGAGTGTCGGGCCGGCGTGCATCATCCCGACGAAGTTCACACTGATGTACGGCGCGTTCGCGCGCGCATACTCCTCGAGATACACGAGCTGCTGGGTGACGGGGAGTCCGCGGCCGCCGAACTGCCGCGGCCAGTGCAATCCGGCGTAGCCCGCGTCGTACAGCTTGCGCTGCCACGCCGTGTCGTACGCGCGGCGGGCCGCCCAGTCGCCGGGACGCGGTGGCGGTCCGTGACCCG
>DATMUX010000536.1:0-9041 GCA_035563695.1 Acidimicrobiia bacterium | reverse complement strand
GCCGAACACGCCGATGGCCCACAGGGCGTAGTGATGGCTGTACCACTCGGCCGCGAGGATGTCGTCCTTCGCCCAGAACCCGGCGAAGGGGAAGATGCCCGCGATCGCGAGCCACCCGACGATGAATGTGCCCGCGGTGATCGGCAGGAACTTCCGCAGCGCGCCCATGCGCCGCATGTCCTGCTCGTCGTGCAGGCCGTGGATCACCGAACCGGCGCCCAGGAACAGCAACGCCTTGAAGAACGCGTGGGCGATCATCATGAAGATCGCGGCGCTGTACGCGCCGACGCCCGCGCCGAGGAACATGTAGCCGAGCTGGCTGATCGTCGAGTACGCGAGCACGCGCTTGATGTCGTTCTGTACGAGCGCGACGCTCGCCGCGAACAGCGCGGTCAAGGCACCGACCCAGGCCACGACGTCGCCCGCGTGGTTGGAGAGGTGGAAGAACACGTTCGCCCGCACGACGAGGAACACGCCCGCAGTCACCATCGTCGCGGCGTGGATCAGCGCGGAGACCGGTGTCGGGCCCTCCATCGCGTCGGGCAGCCAGATGTGCAAGGGCAGCTGTGCGCTCTTGCCGACCGCGCCGACGAACAGCAGCAGCGCGATCGCCGTCGCGGTGGTCTGCGAGATCTTGGCCCCCGCGCCCGGCAGCGCGACGTAGCTGAGCGTCCCGAGCTTCTCGAAGATCAGGAACATGGCGAGCATGAAGCCGAAGTCGCCGACCCGGTTCGTGACGAAGGCCTTCTTGCCCGCGACGGCCGCCGAGTTGCGCTCGAACCAGAACGAGATCAGCAGGTACGAGCAGAGGCCGACGCCCTCCCACCCCATGAACGTCAGCAGGAAGCTCGACCCGAGCACGAGCACGAGCATGGACGCGGCGAAGAGGTTCATGTACGCGAAGAAGCGCGAGAACCGCTCATCGCCGTGCATGTAGCCGATCGCATACAGGTGGATGAGCGCGCCGATGCCGGTGACAAACAACGTCATCGTCGTCGAGAGCGGATCGACGAGGAAGCGGAAGTCGACGACGAAGCCGCCGGATTGGATCCACGTGAAGCCCTGCGTGATCTCCGACCGGGCGTCGGCCGGGTTGATCGAACGCAGCGCGCCGAACACGATCACCGACGCGACGAACGCGAGGGCCATGGTCGCCGTCGCGATCCAGCCGGAGATCGGCTCCCCGATCCGCTTGCCGAACAGCAACAGCACGACGGCACCGAGCGCGGGCAGCGCCGGGATCACCCACGCGAGATCACAGATGTTGCGTGCGTCCACGATCCCGGCCTAACCCTTCAGCAGGTTCACGTCGTCGGCCGTCACGTTCTGGCGGCGGCGGAAGATGGCAACGATGATCGCGAGGCCGACCGCAACCTCGGCGGCCGCGACGACGAGCGTGAAGAACACGATGACCTGGCCGCTGATGTCGTTCAGCGCTCGGGCGTACGAGACGAAGGTGAGGTTCGCGGCGTTGAGCATGAGCTCGATGCACATGAACATGACGAGGGTGTTGCGCCGCACCAGGAGACCGACGGCACCGATCGTGAACAGCAGCGCGGCGAGGATCAGGTAGTACGTCGGCGTCACGTTCGAGGGGAAGCCGACGGCGATCACGACGGCGGCTCCTCACCGGAGCCGATCTCGGGACGGTGGCCGCTGCGGCGAGCCAGTACCACGCCGCCAACGACCGCGATGACGAGCAGCACCGCCGTCATCTCGAACGCCCAGACGAAGCTCGTGAACAGGCTCTTCGACAGCGCCTGGACGTTGCCCGTGCGGACCGGGTCGAGCTCGCCCCGGAGGGAGTGCGCACCGGTGACCCAACGGTTCCCGTGCACCATCACGACCAGCCCGATCGCGAGCAGCGCGCCGCCGACGAGGGCTGCGACGCGCTGGAAGGGCATCGGTTCGTCGAGCGACTCGTGCTGGTCGACACCCAGCAACGTGATCACGAACAGGAACAGCACCACGATCGCGCTGGCGTAGACGACGATCTGGATCGCGGCGACGAGCGCCGCGTGCTGCTGCAGGAACAGCACCGCGATGCTCACGAGCGTGAGCAACAGAAACAGCGCCGAGTGCACCGGATTGCGGGCCAGCACCACCCCGACCGCGCCCGCGAGCACGGCCGCCGCGCAGACGAAGAAGACGACGGCTTCCATCAGTGGCCGCGACCCTTCTCGTCGAAGTGCGGTTCGAGATCGGCCTCGCTCGGAACGAGGTCGGTCTGCCCGCGCTCGGGCGGCCGCACTCCGAACCCGAGCTCTCCCGACCAGTTCACCCGGCCCTCGTAATCGGCCGAACCGCTCGGCGAGGTCGCGCGCATCCAGGCGCTCGTGTGGTCGTCCTCGTCGCCCATCCAGAGCTCCCACGGCTGCCGGCGGGCACGACCGTCGTCGCCGACCAGCAGCTCGTCCTTCGTGTAGATCGCGTCGGCCCGGCTCGTGAACGAGAACTCGAACAGCTTCGTCTCGGTGATGGCCTCGGTGGGGCATGCCTCCACGCACAGATCACAGTGGATGCAGCGCAGGTAATTGATCTCGTACACGAACCCGTAACGCTCACCGGGCGACACGGGATCGTCGATGGGGTTGTCGGCGCCGCGCACGTAGATGCACCGCGCGGGACACACGCCCGCGCACAGCTCGCAGCCGATGCACTTCTCCATGCCGTCCTCGTAACGGTTGAGGACGTGGCGACCGTGCACGCGTTGCGGCTTGTCGTGCTTCTCGTGCGGGTACTCGGTCGTGAGGCGCGGCTTGCCCATCTGGCGCAGCGTCACGCGGAACCCGGAGAGCCGCCCCATCAGTGGAACTCCTCGATCTGCTCGCCCGCCTTCGGCATCGCGAGATAGAGGACCCCGTACGCGGCGACGGCCAAGCCGCCGGCAATGACCGCAGTGGCCGCGGTGTTCCATCCCTCGTCCTTGCCGACGGCAAGGGCCGCGCTCACGAGCACCCACAGGATCGCGATCTCGATGAGGTACTTCCACCCGAGCGCCATCAGCTTGTCGTAGCGCATGCGCGGCAGGGACGCGCGCACCCACACCGTCGCGAAGAGCAGCGCGAGCAGCTTCACGAGGAACCAGAACACGGGCATCAGCCACACGTTGACGAAGCTGTCGGCGGGGAGGAACCCGAGCAGCGGGCCGGAAGGACCGCCGAGGAACAGCATCACCGCGATCGCCGACATCGTGATCACGTTCATGAACTCGGCGAGGAAGAAGATCGCGAACCGGATGCCCGTGTACTCGGTGTTGAACCCGCCGACCAACTCCTGTTCGGCCTCGACGAGGTCGAAGGGCGGGTGGTTCGTCTCGGCGGTGGCCGCGATCAGGAAGATCGCGAACGCGATGAACGCGCGCGGCCAGTAGGCGTCCGTGAAGAACGTGTGCCAGCTCGTGCCGTACTGCTGGGCGACGATCTCGTTCGTCGACAGCGTGTTCGCCTGCACTAGCACGCCGAGTATTGCGAGACCGAACGCGGCTTCGTACGACAAGAGCTGCGCCGACGCGCGTACCGACCCGAGCAGCGGGTACTTCGATCCCGACGACCAGCCCGCGAGCATGATGCCGTACACGCCCAGGCCCGACATCGCGAGGATGAACAACGCACCCATCGGCATGTCGACGACCTGGAGGTGCGTGTAGTGCCCGAGGATCGACACCGTGCCGCCGATCGGGATCACGCAGAACAACAAGAACGCGGGCAGTATCGAGAGATAGGGCGAGAGGCGGAACACCGGACGGTCGGCCGACTCGGGGATCGACTGCTCCTTGAAGAACAGCTTGATGCCGTCGGCCATCGTCTGCAGCACACCGTACGGACCGGCGCGGTTCGGGCCGATGCGGTTCTGCATGTCGGCGATCACCTTGCGCATCGCCCAGATGTAGAGCATCACCGCGATGAGCAGGACCACGAACGCGACGCCGACCTTGATCAGCACCACGAAGAACACCGACCACGACATCGAGCCGTCGAACAGCGGGTCGAGCGCGACGAGCGGCGTCATCGGATGCTCTCCACGCGCAGATCGACGACCGGTTGACTGGTATCGACGAGCAACGCCGCGCCCTCGGCGTCGGCGGTGAAGTCGTAACACGCGATGCCCGCCGGCACGGAGGGGTCGGGCTCGACCGCGACCACGCTCGATCCGCGTGCCGAGGTGACTTTCACCTGTCCGCCCGCCTCGACGCCGATCCGGGCCAGGTCGCTCGGGTTGACGCGCATCGCGCGCGAGGTGGCGAGCCGTTGCAGGATCGGGGTCTCGGAGACGATGCGACCCCCGTCGTACAGCGCGCGGCCGACCACGAGGCGCAGAGCGTAGGCGTCGGGCGCGGGCGCCTCGTGGCTCGGCGAGCTGTGCGGCCATGCGTACAGCTCGGGCAGCTCGGGCAGCTCCGGCATCTCGGCCGAAGTGCCGGCGTCGTCGTCCGCGGCGGCGGTCTCACCCGACTCGTCGGAGTCGCCGGTGCTCTCGCCTTCGACCTTGATCGGGTCCCACGACGTGCCGTGGCCGTCGTCGGCCATGATCGTCAGGTCGCGCGTGCGCAGCACGATCTCGTCGCGGTGGGCGCTCAACGGGAGCACGACACCGTCGCGCGCGCGCTGCAACAACTGCGACGTGGTGCCCGCGAACGCGGGTGCAACACGGGCGATCTCGTCGGCCACCTCGTCGACGGTTGCGAGGTCGAGCTCCGTGCCGAGCCGGGCCGCGAGCTCGATCGCGACGCGCCAATCGTCCATCGCCGTGCCCTCGGGGGCGACCTTGCGCCCGACGCGCTGGACGCGCCCCTCCACGTTCGTCACGCTGCCTGTCTTCTCGCCCCACAGCGTCGCCGGGAACAGCACGTCGGCGCGCTCGTTCGACGGTGTGGGGAAGGCATCGACGGCGATGATCGTGCCGGCCGCGCCGAGCGCCCGCCGCGCGAGCGCGGCGTCGGGGAAGTCGGCGATCGGATCGGCACCGACGAGCACGAGCACGTGCACCTTGCCGTCGGCGGCGGCGCGCAGGATCCCCGCGGCGTCGAGCCCGCGCTCCTTCGGCACGCCACCCCAGTGCCTCGCGAACCAGTCGCGCCCGGCGTCGAGCGTGACTCGGCCGGGTAGGAACCCGGGCGCGAGACCGCAATCGAGCGCCCCGTGCACGTTGCCCCGCCGCAACGCGGACAGGAAGAGCACCTCGGGCAGCCGCGCGAGCTCCGCGGCGGCAGCCACGACCGCGTCGGCGCCCGCCGCGAGGTTGCCGCGCCCGACCACGACGACCACCGGGCCGTCGCGCCCTTCCCGCAACCGCGTGATCTCGTCGCGCACCTTCGCGTCGATCGGCGCGCCGGGCAATGTGCGCGAGACGAACGCGGCCCGCGCGGAGAGCGGGTGCTCGACGGGTGCGAGATCGACGAGCGGCACCTTCAGCTCCACGACCGCGCGCCGCAGGCGCAGCGCGAGCACCGGCACCGCGTCGCGCAGGTCGTGGTCGAGCACCACGATCGCACCGGCCCGCTCGAGGTCGGCGATCCGGGCGCGGGGCATGCCGAGCACGAAGTCGGCCGGAAGACCGTCGCCCAGCTGCGCGTCGACGTTGTCGGTGCGCAGCACGCCCTTGGCGAGCAGCGCCCAGAGGTACGCGTCCTCGTTCGTGCCGCGCGCCCCGCCGAGCACGGCGATGGCGCCCGCACCGTGCAGGTCCCGCGCCGTGCGGATCGCGTCGGCGGCGCGGTCGAGAGCCTCCGGCCACGACACCTCGCGGCGCGCACCACCCTCGCGGATCTGCGGTTCGAGGATGCGCCGATCGGAGTGCACCCACTCGATGCCGTAACGGCCCTTGTCGCACAGCCAGCCGTGGTTGACGGGCTCCGAATCGACGCCGAGCAGCCGCACGAGGCGGTTCGACGACGACTGCACCGCGCCGCGGCACTGCACCGAGCACGTCGTGCAACTCGTCTCGACGGTCGAGAGATCCCACGGCCGGGCGCGGAAGCGGTACTGCGTCGCAGTCAGCGCGCCGACCGGACAGATCTGCACGGTGTTGCCCGAGAAGTAGGAGTCGAACGGCCGCGCTTCGAAGTTCAGCACCTGCATGCGATCGCCGCGCTCGAGGAAGTCGATGAGCGGATCTCCGGCGATCTCGTCGGCGAAGCGGATGCAGCGCGCACACTGGATACAGCGCTCGCGGTCGAGGAGCACGAGCTCCGACAGCGGGATCGGCTTCGGGAAGTGGCGCTTCTCCTCGACGAACCGCGATTCGCCCGGGCCGAACGCGAGCGTCTGGTCCTGGAGCGGGCACTCGCCTCCCCGGTCGCACACCGGGCAGTCGAGCGGATGATTGATGAGCAGGAACTCGAGCACGCCGTCCTGGATCCGCGTCACCGCGTCGCTCTTCGTGTGGACGACCATGCCGTCGGCTACGGGCGTGGTGCACGCAGGCGGGAAGCCGCGCACGCCTTCGATCTCGACGAGACACATCCGGCACATGCCGACCGGTTTCATGCGCTCGTGCCAGCAGAAGCGCGGGATGTAGATGCCGTGCTCCTGCGCGGCCTTGATCAGCAGCTCGCCGGGCTGCGCCTCGAACGAGGCGCCGTCGACGGTAACGGTGACCGTGGTCTTGTCGGCCCGGGGCTCGGTCGTGGTCACGCGTGCGCTCCGGCCTTCGACGACATGCGCTCCAGCACTTCGTCACGGAAGTACTTGTCGATGCTCGCGATCGCGCTGACCGACGACGGCCCGAGGGGGCAGATGGTGGTCTGCACGAACGGCGCGTTGACCACGCCGGGCGAGATGTTGCCGCCGACGTCGACCAGGAGGTCGAGATCCTCGGGCCGGCCCTCCCCGTGTGCCATCCGGTAGAGGACCTTCTCGATCCAGCCGGTGCCCTCGCGGCACGGCGTGCACTTCCCGCAGGACTCGTGGGCGAAGAACTTCGCGAGCCGCCACGCGACGAGGACCGGGTCGACCGTCTCGTCGAACACCATGACCGCACCCGAACCGAGCATGACGCCGAACGTCTGCTGCACGAAGTCCATGTCGAGCGGCGCGTCGAGATGCTCGTCCCGGCCGGTGAGCCACTGCGACGACGCGCCCCCCGGGATGAAGAACTTCACGTCGCGGCCGTCAGGGATGCCGCCCGCGATGCCGTAGAGGAGATCGCGGAACGTCATGCCGAGCTCGACCTCGTAGTTGCCGGGCCTGTTGACGTGGCCCGACACGGAGAAGATGCGCGTACCCGTCGAGCGGTTCACGCCGAGCTTGGCGTATTCCTCGCCGCCCATCGTGAGGATGTGCGGCACCGTCGACAACGTCTCGACGTTGTTCACGACGGTCGGCTTGGCGTACAGACCTTCGATGGCGGGAAACGGCGGGCGGATGCGCGGCATGCCGCGCTCGCCCTCGAGCGACTCGAGCAGCGCCGTCTCCTCGCCGCAGATGTACGCGCCCGCGCCGCGGTGCACGACGATGTCGAGGTCGAAGCCGGACTTCAGGATGTTCTTGCCCAGGTATCCGTGCGCGCGCGCATCGGCGATCGCGCCCATGAGGCGTTCGTACCCGAGCGCGAACTCCCCGCGCAGATAGACGAACGCCTGGTTGCACTGGATCGCGTAGGCGGCGATCGCGATGCCTTCGATCAGCTGGTGCGGATCGCGCTCGACGAGCATGCGGTCCTTGAAGGTCGACGGCTCGCCCTCGTCGCCGTTGACGACGAGGTAGCGCGGGAACGATCCCGCGGGCAGGAAAGACCACTTTTGCGCGGTCGGGAACCCCGCGCCGCCGCGCCCGCGGAGACCCGAGAGCTTCACCTGCTCCTGCACGTCGGCCGCGTCGCCCTTGGCCAGGACGGACTTCAGTACCTCGTAGGCGCCCGACGCTGTCGCGCCCGCGAGCGTCCACGAGTCGTCGGGCCGGTCGTGCAGCCGCTTCGTGACGATCCGCGTCTCGGTCGGCCCGGTCGGCCTGGTCGGCTCGGTCGGCTCAGCCATCCCGTCCCTCCCGACGGTCGTGGTCACGAATGTGGCCACATACGGCCAGAATCGTGACCACGGCGGGGTGCGGGTGCTCAGGCATGCGCGGCCGCTCCCGAGATCGTGCGCGCCGGGCGCGCGCCCGACTTGTACTCGTCGACGATCTCCTCGGCCGACGCCGGCGACACGCGCTCGTGGAACTCGTAGTTCACCTGCAGCGCGGGCGCGCCGCCGCACGCCGCGAGGCACTCGACCTCTTCGATCGTGATGTCGGGGTCGGCCGCGTAGTGCTCTTCGAGATACTCGAGCACCTCGGGCCCGCCGGTGACGAGGCAGGTGACGTTCGTGCACACCGACACGAGGAGCTTGCCGCAGGGCCGCCGCTTCAGCATCGTGTAGAAGGAGCACGTTCCGAGCGCGTCGGCCGCGGTGACGCCCGTGAGTTCGGCGATCTGCTCGATCGCCTCCGGCGGCAGCCAGCCGTGCTGGTCCTGCGCGAGGTGGGCGAGCGGGAGGATCGCAGACTTCGGTCGCGGGTACTGCGCGACGATGTCCCGCGCGCGCCCGAGGTTCGCATCCGTGAAGAAGCTCATCGGTCGACCTCGCCCATGATCGGATCGATGCTCGACACGATGGCCACGGCGTCGGCTACGAGGCTTTCCTTGCCCATCGGGTCGATCGATTGCAGGTTGTAGAACGACGGCCCGCGAATGTGCATACGCACGGGCCGGCTCGATCCGTCGCTCACCAGGTAGCAGCCGATCTCGCCACGCGGCGACTCGATCGCGACGTACGTCTCGCCCGGCGGAACCTTGAAACCCTCGGTGAACAGCTTGAAATGGTGGATCAACGCCTCCATCGACTCGTCGATGCGGGCGCGCGGCGGGGGCGTGATCTTCTTGTCCTGCACGCGGTAGTCGCCGGCCGGCATCTTCTCCACGCACTGACGCACGATCTTCGCCGACTCGAGGATCTCGTACAGCCGGATGCGATACCGGTCGAACACGTCGCCGTTGTCGGTGTAGATGACGTCGAAGTCGACCTCGTCGTACGGCAGGTAGGGCTGCGCCTTGCGCAGGTCCCA
>DATMUX010000535.1:0-3596 GCA_035563695.1 Acidimicrobiia bacterium | reverse complement strand
GGCTCGGGATCGCGACGGCCGCCGCCGGCGCGGTCGCGGGCGCGGCCTATGCCGCGGAGCGCGTCGCGGTGTCGCGCATTCGCCGCGCGCCCGACGACGACGCGATCCGCGCCCTCGAAGCCCCGGTGTACTCCGAGCACCGCCTCGACACCCACGATCGCGGAACGATCCACGTGGTCGACAACGGCGACGCGCTCGCGCCGCCGATCGTGCTGTCACACGGCGTCACGTTGTCGACCCGCACGTGGTTCCATCAGCTCGAGAACCTTCCCAAGGAAGGCTTCCGCGTGATCGCGTTCGACCATCGCGGTCACGGCCGGTCGGTGCTCGGCGAGGCCGGCCATTCGATCGACAACCTGGCGCTCGACATGAAGACGGTGGTCGAGGCGCTCGATCTGCGCGACGCGGTGCTCGTCGGCCATTCCATGGGCGGGGTTGCGGTGCAGGCATTCGTGACCGAGTTCCCCGAGATCGCGGCGCAGCGCGTGGCCGGCATCGTCCTGCTCTCGACGCTCGCCTACACCGTGTTCGGGTCGCGTCCCACGCGCACGAAGGCGCGGCTCGAGCAACTGACGAAGCGTTCCCCCGACACGACATGGCTCTGGGAGCGCAAGAACCTAGGCTTCCTCCTCGCGCGCATCGGGTTCGGCCGGGACCCGAAGCCGAGTCACGTCGAGCTCGTCCGGCGCATGATGCTCGAGTGCCCTCCCGAGACGCGGCGCGACGCGCCCCGAGTGCTCGTGGGTCTCGATCTCACGGACGCACTCCCCGCCATACGCGTACCGACGCTCGTCGTCGGCGGTAGCGCCGACCTCATGACTCCTCCGTTCGAGGCTCGGCGGATCGCCCGCCTGGTCCCCGGAGCCCGGCTGGAGCTGCTGCCCGGCGGAGGGCACATGTTGATGCTCGAGCAGGCCGACCGGATCGACGACCTGATCGCCGACTTCGCGCGCGACGTGCAGGGGCCGGCGCGCCGCCGCGCCTAGCCGCGACCGCGCGCGACCGCCGTGGCGAACTTTCCGATCGAGGCAGTGCGGGTCGGGCACGTGACGCACGACGGCACCGGCGTCACGGTCGTGCTGTTCCCTTCGGGATCCGTCGGCTCGGGTGAGGTGCGCGGGGGTGCGCCCGCGACGCGGGAGCTCGACCTGCTCGATCCGACGCGGCTGGTCGCGCGCGTCGATGCGGTGGTCTTCGCCGGAGGATCTGCGTTCGGGCTCGCGGCCGCCGACGGTGTGATGCGTTACCTCGCCGAGCGCGGTCAGGGATTCCCGACCGCGGGGGGTCCGGTGCCGATCGTGCCGGCCGCGTGCATCTTCGATCTCGCGACCTCGGGCGGGGCCGTACCGACCGCGCAGGATGGCTACGACGCGGCGGTCGCGGCGGCCCGGGCCGAGCCGTGGGCGCCGGGACGCATCGGCGCGGGACGGGGCGCGACCGTCGGGAAGTGGCGAGGCCGCGGCGGCGAGGTCGGCGGGGGCGTCGGCGTCGCGAGCGTGGAGGTCGACGGGGTGCTGGTGGCCGCGCTCGCGGTCGTGAATGCCGTGGGCGACGTCGTCGGTGCCGACGGGCGCGTCGTCGCGGGCTCCCGCGCGCCGGATGATGCTCCGGCCTTTCCCGCCTCCGACCCGTTCGAGGAGACGCGCGACAACACGACACTCGTCGTGGTCGTCACCGACGCGGCGCTCGACAAGGTCGCGTGCCACCTGCTCGCGCAGAGCGCGCACGACGGCTTCGCGCAGTCGCTACGGCCCGCGCACACCCGCTTCGACGGTGACGTCGCCCTGGGCGTCGCGACGGCGACGGCACCGCCGGGGATCGCCCCGAGTCTCGACCGATTGCGGGTCGCGGCCGCGGACGTCGTCGCCGATGCGATCCGGTCGGCACCTCGCTAGCATCGCCGCAGCGTCCGTGGCCCCCCGGGAGCGCCGTGACCTTCGACTCGCTCACCGCGTCGCAACATCCCGCGTACCGCGCCGGCTCGAACCTCGCCGACGTTGCCGTCGCGGCATCGACGTGCGCGCTGTGCAAGCTTGCGGGCGGGCGCACCCAGGTCGTGTTCGGGGTGGGCCGGGCCGACGCCGACCTGATGTTCGTGGGCGAGGGCCCCGGCGAGCAGGAGGACCTCAAGGGGGAGCCGTTCGTCGGTCGCGCCGGGCAGCTGCTCACCCAGCTCATCGAGGGCATCGGTATGACCCGCGCCGATGTGTACATCGCCAACGTCGTGAAGTGCCGGCCCCGGGGGAATCGCGATCCGCAGCCCGACGAGATCGAGTCGTGCGCGCCGTGGCTCGACCGCCAGCTCGAGCTGATCCATCCGCTGGTGGTCGTCACCCTGGGCAATTTCGCCACGAAGCTGTTGCTCCAGACGAAGGAAGGCATCACGAAGCTGCGCGGGCGCGAGGTCCCGTTCGCGCGTGCCGGCCTCGACGCCGTGCTGGTTCCCACGTATCACCCGGCCGCCGTCCTGCGGTCGGGTGGTCGCGCGCTCGCCGAGGCGCGCGCCGACTTCGTACACGTGAAGCGCGTGCTCGCCCGAGTCGCATGACCGCGCTCGTGACCCGCGGTGGGGAAGCGACCGAGTCGGTCGGGGAGGAGATCGGCCGGCAGCTCCGGGCCGGCGACCTCGTGGTGCTCGCGGGCGAACTCGGAGCCGGCAAGACGACGTTCGTGAAGGGAGTCGCACGCGGCCTCGGGGTGACCGACCCCGTCACCAGCCCGACGTTCACGATCGTGCAGGAATATGGCGGCCGCGTCCCGCTCGCGCACGTCGACGTCTACCGGCTCGTGCGGATCCAGGAGCTGCACGACATCGGTTTCGAGGAGTTGCTCGAAGGTCACGTCGTGATCGTGGAGTGGGGCGATGTGATCGCGCGGGCCCTGCCCGCCGACCGGCTCGAGGTGCGCATCACGATGCTCGAGGGCGACGAGGACGCGCGCGCGATCGAGATCGTCCCGCACGGTGCCGCCTGGGCCGCACGGCGTCTCCGGCTCGACGAGGCCCTCGCCGCGCACCGGAGCGCGTGATGCTTTTGCTCGGCATCGACACCGCGACCCGCCGCGTCGGCGTCGTCCTCGCGAACGAGCACGGCATGCTCGGGCGCGTCGAGCTGGGCGCGACGTCCGACACGTCGCCGCCGCGGCACGCCGAGACGCTCGCACCGGCGATCGCGTGGTGCTGCGCGCAGTGCGGCGTGCAGCCCGCGCAGCTCTCCGCGGTCGCGGTGGGCACCGGGCCGGGCATGTTCACCGGCCTGCGCGTCGGTGTGACCACCGCGAAGCTGTTCGCCCAGGCGCTCCGTATCCCCGTGATCCCGATCCCGAGCCTCGACCTGCTCGCATACCCGTTGCGATTCTCGCACCGGCTGATCGTCTCGACCATCGACGCGCGCCGTCACGAGCTCTACTGGGCCATCTACCGCGCGGTGCCGGGCGGTGTGCAACGCGACTCCGAGTACGAGCTCGGTTCGCCCGACGACCTCGTCGCCGAGCTGCAGGCGCGCGGCGAGGACTCGTTGGTGTGCGGCGACGGTGCGTTGCGGTTCGGCTCGGCGTTCGACGGCCTCGGGCGGCGCGTCGAGCTGGCCGGCCCCGCG
>DATMUX010000534.1:0-4056 GCA_035563695.1 Acidimicrobiia bacterium | reverse complement strand
CGCCGGCCTCGCCCGCGATGCGCCGGTCGATGGGTGGAGTCTCGGCATCACGATCGGGCACGACCGCAGCACCGTACGCGCCCTGCTGGAGCATGCGCTGCACGACTCGCACCATCATCTCGACGACGTCGAACGCGGCCTGCGCCGCCTGCGCACCTAGTTCCCGGAGCCGCGCGCCAACCGGCGCAGCGTGAACGGCAGGATGCCGCCGCCGAGGAACACCTCCCTCTCGAACGGCGTGTCGATGCGCGCTCGCATCACGAACGATCGATCGTCGGCGTCCACCGTGACGGTCGGGGGCAACGCACCGTTGTGCGCGAGTTCCGCGAGCCCGGAGATGCGGAAGACCTCGTTGCCTGTGAGGCCGAGGGTCGACGCCGTCTCGCCGTCGACGAATTCGAGCGGCAACACCCCCATCCCGACGAGGTTCGAGCGGTGGATGCGCTCGAAGCTCTCGGCCAGCACGGCGCGCATTCCGAGCAGCAGCGATCCCTTCGCCGCCCAGTCGCGCGACGAACCCGATCCGTATTCGGCCCCCGCGAGCACGACCAAGGGCACACCCTCGCGTGCGTATTGCATCGCCGCGTCGTAGATGGTGGCCGGTGCCCCATCAGGGAGATGCACCGTCACACCGCCCTCCGTGCCGGGCGCCAGCCGGTTGCGCAACCGGACGTTGGCGAACGTGCCGCGCATCATCACCTCGTGGTTGCCGCGCCGCGACCCGTATGAGTTGAAGTCGAGGGGCTCGACACCGTGCTCGGTGAGCCAGCGTCCGGCGGGGCTGTCGCGCCGGATCACCCCGGCCGGCGAGATGTGATCGGTCGTGACGCTGTCGCCGAGGACGGCGAGCACGCGGGCGCCATCGACGTCGCGCGGCGCGGCGGCCTCGGCCGTCAGACCTCCGAGGAACGGTGGCCGGCGGATGTACGTCGACGACGGATCCCACGCGTACCGATCGCCGGTCGGGGCCGGCAGGGCGCGCCAGTGCTCGTCACCGTCGAGGATGGTGGCGTAGGTGCGTTCGAACATCGCGGTGTCGACCACCGCGTGCACCACGCCGGCGATCTCGTCCTCGTCCGGCCAGATGTCGCGGAGGAACACCGCCGCGCCGTGCGGATCGTGCCCGATCGGATCGTGCAGGAGATCGACGTCCATCGAACCGGCGAGCGCGTATGCCACCACCAGCGGAGGCGACGCCAGGAAGTTCATGCGGCAATCGGGATGGATACGGCCTTCGAAGTTGCGGTTGCCCGACAGTACCGACGCGACCGACAACCCGCCCTGGTCGATGGCCTCGGAGATCTCGGGCGCCAGCGGCCCCGAGTTGCCGATGCACGTCGTGCAGCCGTAACCGACGACGTCGAAGCCGAGCCGGGCGAGCGGCTCGATGAGGCCCGCCCGCTCGTAGTACTCGGTGACGACGAGTGACCCGGGCGCGAGCGAGGTCTTGACCCAGGGCGGCACCGAGAGCCCGCGCGCGACTGCGTTGCGCGCCAGGAGTCCCGCCGCGATCATCACCGACGGGTTCGACGTATTCGTGCACGACGTGATCGCCGCGATCACCACGTGACCGTCGGCCAGTTCGAACGCGCGACCGCCGGCCGGCGTGACGGGACAGCGCTTGCGGTCGACGAGCAACGCGCGACCGGGCCGCGAGGGCGCGGAGTCCGGGGTCGGCGCCGCCGTGCTCGCGGGAGCAGGCGGATCGCTCGCCGGGAAGCTCTCGATCCCCGCCTCGTCACCGCGCGGCTCCTCCCGGCGCCGGAACGCGAGGAGGGCCTGCTCGAATTCGGGCTGGGCGCGCGACAGCGGCACGCGGTCCTGCGGCCGTGCGGGCCCGGCCAGCGACGGCTCGACGCTCGACAGATCGAACACGATCGTCTCGTCGTACACGGGACGCGCGAGCGGATCGTGCCAAAGACCTTGCTCCTTCGCGTACGCCTCGACCAACGCGACGAGATCGGCGGGGCGGCCCGTGGCGCGCAAGTAGCGCAGCGTCTCGCCGTCGACCGGGAAGATCGTGCACGTCGATCCGTACTCCGGCGACATGTTGCCGATCGTCGCGCGGTTCTCGAGCGGGACCCGCCCCACACCGTCACCGTAGAACTCCACGAACTTCCCGACGACGCCGTGCTTGCGCAGCATCTCGGCGACGGTGAGCACCATGTCGGTCGCGGTCGAGCCGGCCGGCAGCGCACCCACGAGCTCGATGCCCACGACCCGCGGCAACAGCAACGACAACGGCTGGCCGAGCATCGCGGCTTCGGCTTCGATCCCGCCCACTCCCCAGCCGAGCACGCCCAGGCCGTTCACCATCGGGGTGTGCGAATCCGTGCCGACGAGCGTGTCGGGGTACGCCGCGCCCGAACCGTCGCGGAACACGACCTGCGCGAGGTACTCGAGGTTCACCTGATGGCAGATGCCACGGTTAGGCGGGAACACACGCAGTGTGCGGAACGCGCTCTGCGCCCACCGCAGGAACGTGTAACGCTCCCGGTTGCGCGCGAACTCGAGTTGCGCGTTGCGCGCCGCTGCATCCGAAGCACCGAAGACGTCGACCACGATCGAGTGATCGATGACGAGATCGACGGGGATGCCGGGCTCGACCGCGCGCGGATCACCGCCCAGGTCGACGATCGCGTCGCGCATGGCCGCCAGGTCGACGATGGCGGGAACGCCCGTGAAGTCCTGCATGAGCACCCGCGCCGGCATGAACTGCAGCTCGCGCGCACCGGCCTCGCTCGCAGCACGGGTACGATCCGCGAGCGCGCCGATGTCGTCGGCGGTGACGTTGCGGCCGTCTTCGCGGCGCACGAGGTTCTCGAGGAGGATCCGCAGCGAATAGGGCAGGCTGTAGGGATCGTCGACGACCGCGCCGAGCCGGTGCACGTCGTAGACGTCGTCGGCGACGGCCAGCCGACCAACGGCACCGAAGCTGTCGAGCACGAACGCAACCTATCGCCGCCGGGCATCGATAGGGTTCTCGCCGTGAGCACGGTCGTCGCGATCGACATCGGCGGCACCAAGCTCGCCGTGGGAGTCGTGCACGACGACGGATCACTCGCGGCGCGGCACACCGCGCCGACGCCGGCCGGCAGCGATGCCGAGACACTGTTTTCGGCGCTCACCGGCCTGCTCGAACAGCTGCCGGCCTCCGGCGCCGTCGCGGTCGGCGTCGGGTGCGGCGGGCCGATGGCGCGCGGGGGCACGACCGTCTCGCCGCTCAACATCCCCGCGTGGCGGGCCTTCCCGCTTCGATCTCGGCTCGAACAGCACTTCGATCTCCCCGTGTTCGTCGACAACGACGCGAAGGCACTCGCGCTCGGCGAAGGGTGGCGCGGCGCGGCGCGTGGCGCGCGCGACTACATCGGGATGGTCGTGTCGACCGGCGTCGGCGGCGGCATCGTGCTCGACGGCCGGCTCCTCGACGGCGCGGGCGGCAACGCCGGCCACATCGGTCACGTCATCGTCGAACCCGAAGGTGACGTCTGCGGCTGCGGCGCGCGCGGCTGCGTCGAGGCCGTGGCGTCGGGCACCGCGATCACGCGCCGCACCGGTCGGCCGCCGGCGGAGGCGCCGCCCGAGGTCCGCGCGCACACGGGCACGCTCGTCGGGCGCGCGATCGCTTCGGTCGCGAACCTGCTCGATCTTCCGCTGGCCGTCGTCAGCGGATCGGTCGCACTGGGCTTCGGCGACGCGTTCTTCGCGGCCGCGCAGGCCGAGATCGATGCGCGCTGCCGCCTCGAGTTCTCACGCGGGACGCGCGTCGTCCCGGGCGCGCTCGGCGCCGACGGCCCCTTGATCGGGGCTGCAGCCGTCGCGCTCCGGAACGTGTGAGGCCGTGAGCGAACGAACATTGCTCGGATACCCACCGGAAACCGGGGCCAACCGAGCAGAAAACATGGGCGAGCGCCCGCGGCGCGGTACCCACCCTCGCAGCGGACCTGTGAGGTTCAGGCGTTGGCGAATCGCCCGCCGTCGATCACGACGACGCCGTTCTGGTTCACCGTCTGGAAGATCGCCTTGCCCGAGCCGTCGTCCCACATCTTCACCGTG
>DATMUX010000533.1:0-2571 GCA_035563695.1 Acidimicrobiia bacterium | reverse complement strand
GCCCGACGTCGTGCTCGATCTGAGTGCGCACGCCATGTGGAACGGCGAGCAGGTCGAGATCGGCACGGTGCGCCAGGAGATGCTCGACGCGAACCGCGAGCTCTCCGAACGCGGGTTGCGCGTCCTCGCGCTCGCGTTCCGGCATTTGCCCGTCGACGCGTTCTCGACGATCCAGGCCGAACCGCAGGCTCAGGTCGCCGATCTCGTCTTCGTGGCGCTCGTCGGGATCATCGACCCGCTCCGGCCCGAGGCCAAGGCCGCGGTGACCGACGCGCTGAGCGCCGGCATCGACGTCCGCATGATCACAGGCGACCACGCGATCACGGCGAAGGCCATTGCCGACCAGCTCGGGCTCGGTCCGGGTGTCATCACGGGACCCGAGTTCGCGGCGCTACCCGACGACGAGCTGAAGCAACGGCTTCCCGAGCTGCATGTCTTCGGCCGTGTCGCACCCGAGGACAAGCTGCGCCTGGCGACGGTGATGCAGGAGCAGGGTCTCGTCGTCGCGATGACCGGCGACGCCGTGAACGATGCCGCGGCGCTGAAGAAGGCCGACATCGGTGTGGCGATGGGCAGCGGCAGTGAGGTGTCGAAGCAGGCCGCGAAGATGGTCCTGACCGACGACAACTTCGCGACGCTCGTGCACGCGGTGGCGCTCGGCCGCGACATCTACCACAAGATCACGGCATACATCCGCTATCAGATGAGTCAGCTCTTCGGGCTCGTGTCGATGTTCCTGATTGCGACCGTGTTCGACATCAACAAGGGTGTCGCGCTGCAGCCGATGATGGCGATCTTCTTGAACTTCTTCGTTGCGATCTTCCCCGTCATCGCGATCATGACCGACGTCACCGATCCGAGCGTGATGCAGGCAAAGCCGCGCGATCCGAAGGTCCCGATCTTCAATCGCCGCACCGGTCCGCGCTGGATCACGTACGGCGTCGTGCTCGGCTTCGTGTCGACGATCCCCCTCGTGTGGGGCCCCGACAAGCCCAGCATCGACGTCGCGACGGTGTCGATGACGATGGCGTTCTGCGTGATGGGCATGGGCACCGTGTTCTCCGGCTTCGTGATGCGCCACGATCGTCAAGGCGCGTTCACGTTCCCGTTGCTGCGCTACGCCTCGCTTCTCGCCGCGGGTGGCGTCATCGTGATCCTCAGCACGCAGTTCCAGTTCCTGCAGCGCTGGCTGCTCACGACCTCGCTCACCAAGGCGCAATGGGCCGCCGTGTTCGGGCTCGCGCTGGTGATGCCGATCGTGGTCGAGGCCGACAAGCTGATCCAGCGTCTACGGACCCGCGACCGCGCAGACTGAACGCGCTCCCATCTGTTGGGAGGGTTGTGGGCGCTATACGCCCGTCACGCTCCCATCTGTTGGGAGGATTGTGGGCGCTATACGCCTATCACGCTCCCATCTGTTGGGAGGGTTGTGGGCGCTATACGCCTATCACGCTCCCATCTGTTGGGAGGATTGTGGGCGCTATACGCCCGTCACGCTCCCATCTGTTGGGAGGATTGTGGGTACGAGTGACGACAGCGCAATGGCGGTCGACGCGGCCGTCCGCAGATCGAGGAGCATGTCGACGACTTCCGCGGCCGCGACGAGGTCGCGCGTTGCAAAGCCCGGCAGCCGGTCGTCGATGAGACGCACGATGCGCGCCTCGAGGTCGACGGTGACGTTCGGCAATCCGAGATCGCCGTTCGCCGATTCGCCCGGAGCTCTCGTTCGTGCTCGCATGATGCCTCCTGAACCTCGCGGTACGAGCTTCACCCGTGACGCGTGCCCGACGGTAGGTACCGAGGTCCCGGACTTCCCGGGACTCCTGGCGAGCCCGGTCCGGCGCCGACCCGTGCAGTTGCGGCCCTAGGCCACCCCGGGCCAGCGTTTCCCAGTCGTCGACGTCCGGAGGATGCATCGTGACCGACAATCGGCCCGACAGCCGCGTTGCCTTCGACCAGCTGCTCGCCTTGCTCGCCGAGGCCGCCGATCGCTACGCGGGCGCCGAATGGGGCCTGGCGACGCCCGACGACGTCGCCGGCGGGTTGCGCGCGCTCGCGCACCTGCTCGAAGGCGGTCTCGTGGGTCACTTCGAGGACGACCCCGCGCAGCCGGTCTTCCGCCAGATCGTTACGTCGACGCGCAAGAGCCTCGGCGACAACGCGGACGCGATCTACTTCGACGCCGCCGTCTCGCACGACCACGCATACCGGGTACGGGGTCGCATCGCGGGTGCGGTGTACGTGTCGTTCACGGTCGAGGAGGGCGCGCAGGACGGCCGCTTCCCGACCGGGACCGCGGGCGTGCTGAACGACACGCAGTTCGACGTCGACGGCGACGGGCGTTTCGAGATCTTCCTCGGGGGCCCGCCGCGCGATCGCAACTGGATGGCGCTGACTCGCGACGCGGCGCGTATCACGACGCGCCACTACTGGGAGATGGAGCGTTCACCGGCCGTGCCACCGATCCCCGACCTCGCGCTCGACATCGCGGTGCTCGACGGTCCCGGCCCGCTGCCGCCGCCGAACGACGCGTCGGTCGCGGCGGGGCTGCGACGAGTGACGAACTACATC
>DATMUX010000532.1:0-3290 GCA_035563695.1 Acidimicrobiia bacterium | reverse complement strand
GAGCCGATCACGCTGCTTCCGCGCATCGGGCTCGGAAACGCCTTGCGGCTCGCGGTGCTCGGCCGGCATTGCCGTATCACCGCGGAGGAGGCGTTACGGATCTCACTCGTCGACGAAGTCGTCGAGCCCGCGCGCCTGCTCGATCGCGCCATCGAGCTCGCAGAGCAGGCGGGATCGGGATCGCCCGCCGCCATCGAGGCGTCGAAGCGCGCGATTCGCGGCGCGCTCGAACGACCGATGGCGGAAGCGATGCAAGACGGCTGGGAGCTCCTGCTCGCGCACCGGCAACACCCCGACAGCCACGAGGGCCCGCTCGCCTTTGCCGAGAAGCGCGCGGCGAGGTGGCTGTGACCGAGCCGGAGGCAGTCGATCTCGACGCGGTATTGGGCGAGGTCGACCGGTTCCTGCGAGCGTTGCTACCCGTCGCGTGGGTCGCGGCGATCGATGCCAACGATCTCGAGTCGCTCGGTGCTGCGCGCCGTGATGCCGACCCCGACCAACTTTGGATGCGCATCGGATCGGCCGGCTACGTCGCACCGGCGTGGCCGAAGGAGTACGGCGGCCTCGGGGTCGCGCCGAGGATCGGCGCCGCGATCGCGCGTACGCTCGGCCGGTACCGGATACCGCGCTTCAACAACCCGGTCGGGGTCGACCTCGCGGGACCAGCCATCCTTCGTTGGGGCACCGACGAGCAGAAGCATCGTTTCGTCCCGGCGATCGCCCGCTACGAAGACATCTGGTGCCAGCTCTTCTCCGAACCCGGCGCGGGTTCCGACCTCGCGGGGCTCGCGACGAGAGCAGAGCGCGACGGTGACGCATGGTCCGTGCGCGGTCAGAAGGTCTGGACCAGCCTCGGCGACATCGCGCGCTACGGCCTGTTGCTCGCCCGGACCGATCCCGATGTCCCGAAGCACAAGGGAATCACCGCGTTCGTGATACCGATGGCCCACCCGGGCGTGACGGTTCGACCGCTACGGCAGATCACCGGCGACGCCGAGTTCTGCGAGGTCTTCTTCGACGACGCGCGCATCGACGACTCGATGCGACTCGGACCGGTGAACGAGGGCTGGCGCGTGGCGATCTCCGTGCTCATGAACGAGCGGCAGTCGATCGGCGGAACGGACGGCGCGCTGCCGGGGACGGTCACGGGCCGGTCCGTCATGGCGCTCATCGAGCGTCACGCTCCGGTGGTCGACCCCGCGCTGCGACAACGGCTCGCGCAGGCCTACATCGAAGACCGCCTCGTCACGATGACGAGACAACGCGCGGCCGGACGCCGGCGCGCGGGGCAGGCGCCCGGGCCCGAGGCATCGATCTCGAAGCTCTTCTTCAGCGAGCACACGCAACGCCTGCAGAACCTCGCCGTCGACCTCGAAGGCACCGCCGGGCAGGCGTGGCCCGACGGGGACCGCTGGTTACAGAACACCGCATGGTCCTTCTTGCGTGTGCGCTCGAAGACCATCGCGGGCGGAACGTCGGAGGTGCAGCGCAACATTCTGGGTGAACGCGTGCTCGGACTGCCGAAGGAGCCGGAGCTCGACCGGGCGGTGGCGTGGTCGGAGGTGCGGCGATCCTGATGGCCGAGGCCGCCAACCCGACGAGTCTCGCGGACATCGCGTTGCGCCGAGCGCGGCGAGACCCCGCGACGCCGTTCGTGCTCGACATCGACGAGTTGGAGCCCCACGCCGTTCGCACCCTCACGTACGGACAGATCGTCACGCGCGCGCTCGCGCTGGCGAAGACCCTTGCCGGTGCGGGGATGAAGCGCGGAGACCGCGTCGGCTGCTACCTCCCGAACTCGCCCAGCTGGGTCGTGGCATCACTCGCGGTCTGGTTGAACGGAGGCGCGGTCGCGGCAGCGGGGACGCTGCTCCCCGGCGCCGAAGCAGCCGGCTTGTTCGCGCTGGCCGACGTGAAGACGGTGGTTACAACTGTTGATGCCCCGGAGATCGCGGGTAACGGCGCGTTGGTGCCCGTCGACGGTGACGGACTCGTCGTCGGCGACACGTTCGATGCCGGCGGAAGCGACGGGGACGCCGCGCTCATCCTTCCCGACCCCGAACATCTCGCGGTCGCCATCTTCACATCGGGCACCACGGGACGTCCGAAGGGAATCACCCACACCCATGCCGATATCGTCGCCGCCGCGCGACGAGTTGCGGCCGCGTACGCGCGCAACGACGACTACCGACCCGAACCCGCGCCCGCTCACCTCGCGCCCGGCGTCGTGTTCAACCCCTTCGGCCACATGGCCGGGTACAGCCGTCTCGCCTTTCGCATGTGGATCGGTCGACCCACCGTGATCGTGCCGAAGTTCACCATCGCGTCCGTGCGAGCGCTGTTGGCCCGGTTCGACATGGACTCGCTCCAGCTCACGCCGGCCATGATCCACATGCTCGCGACCGCGGATGAGCCACTCGACCTGCATGCTGTGAAGTACGTGACGTCGGGTACCGCACCGTTGTCGATTGCGACGCGTGAGCTCTTCGAAGCGCGTTACGACGTTCCCGTCATGCAGGCCTACGGGATGACCGAGGTCGGCGCGGTCGCGCAAGAACGTTACGACGACGTCGTCGCGGGCCGGCGCGGGCCCGGGTCGGTCGGGCGAATCGCGGCCGGAGTCGACGTGCGCATCCGTCACTTGGACGATGACCGGCCGTCCGGCGAGGGCGAGATCCTCGTGCGCACCGATGAAGCGTCACGGGAGTTCATCGGTGGTGAGCGCGTGCCGATAGACGACGAAGGGTGGTTCGCGACGGGTGACGTCGGCCGTATCGACGACGAGATCCTCTACATCACGGGCCGGCTGCAGGAAAAGATCATCGTGGGCGGGTTCAACGTGTACCCAGCCGAGGTGGAGGACGCCGCGCGCCTATCTCCACTCGTGCGCGACGCCGTGGTCGTGGGTTTTCCCGACGAGCGGCTCGGAGAGGTTCCCGTTGCCGGCGTCGTGTGGAACGGCGAACCCGCCGAGCAGGCACTCATCCACGAGCTGCGTAACCGGCTTGCGCACTACAAGGTGCCCCGAACGCTGTTCGCGATCGATGCGGTTCCGCTGACGTCGCGGGAGAAGGTCGACCGGCGGCGAGCGGCCGAGCTTGCCCGCGCCGCGCTCGAGCCGGGCTGAGAGGAGATGACGTGGCCGGCCAGCCGATGAAGGGCGTGAAGGTTGTCGAGGTGGCGCAGTTCACCTTCACGCCGTCAGCGGGCGCCGTGCTCGCAGAGTGGGGTGCCGATGTCATCAAGGTCGAGCACGCCGTCAAAGGCGACGCGCAGCGAGCGCTGGTGAT
>DATMUX010000531.1:0-6496 GCA_035563695.1 Acidimicrobiia bacterium | reverse complement strand
CCGGGCGAGAGCTTCGAGGCCCGGGCCCGGGTGGCCGAGGGTGCGGAGCGTGACCGGCTCTTCCGCGCCCAGGCCGACGCCATGCCCAATTTCGACGAGTACCAGACGAAGACCGACCGCCTGATCCCGGTGGTGGTGCTCGAGCGGATCTAGCGCCGCTCGCATCACAATTTCACAAACCTTCCCGTCGTACGCTCGACGGCATGCCCGTCAAGGAAGGCCCCGTTCCGCCGTTCCCGCCCGGCGCCGATCCCGATGAGTACGACCGGCTGCGCCGGCGCGTGCTGTGGAAGATGCCGTCGGGCCTCTACGTAGTCGGCTCGACCGACGGCGGCGAGCGCCGCAACGGCATGACCCTCAACTGGGCGACCCAGGTGTCGTTCGACCCGAAGCTGCTCGGCATCGGCGTCGAGCGCGAGGCCCTGACGCACGAGCTGATCGCCGCGGGCGGCGTCTTCTCACTCTGCCTGATCGACCGCGAGGACCGCGCCATCGTGCGCAAGTTCACGAAGCCGGTCGACGCCGATCTGGCCGCGCGCACGCTCAACGGCTTCGCGTACTTCGACGGTCCGCGCACGGGCGCGCCGGTGCTCGCCCAGTCCGTCGCGTACCTGGAGTGCGAGGTGCGCCAGGCCGTCGAGGTCGGCGGCTACACGCTGTTCCTCGGCGAGATCGTGAATGCGGCGTTCGTGAAGGACGAAGACACGCCGGTGCTGCGCATGGAGGACACGCGCATGAACTACGGCGGCTGACGACCTGGGAACCTCAGGCGAACAGGAGCCGGCGGACGGGCTTGGCCGGAGCCGACTGCGGCTTGAACGCGCGGTGGTAGTCGGCGAGCGCGTTGGCCGCCTCGGTGCGATTCGCGGCGATCGGCGAGCTCTGCTCACCGTCGCGGTGTTGCCAGAACCAGAGGCCGTTGCGGGCGGACACCTTGCCGATGCTGACTGCGCCGCCATCCTGGGCGATGCGGACCTCGGCACACGTGACCGTCATGGGGACGATCTGAATGGTGCCGGCAGCAGTGAGCGTCATCGAGGGGTCCTCCTTCACCGGTGTCAACGCCGGCACCGCCTCGGCGGTGACGGGCAGGTGCGAATTTCACACCGGTCCCTCTAGGCTTCGGCGCATGGCCGATGCCACTGCAGGTCCGGGAGTCACAACCTCGCCCCAGAGTGGCCTCTTTCACAATTGGCGCTACGTCCTGGCCACGACGAACCCACCCCGGGGCCGGCTCGATCCGGTCTCGAAGTGGCTCTACCTGACCCGGGCGGGCGTCTTGCCCATGACGCTGGTGGCGGGGGCCGAGGCCGGGCTGCTCGCGGTCTACCGGGGTGCCGACGTCGAATGGGGCTGGTTCGCGCTGGCCGCGACCGGGCTCGTGCTCGCCCACATGGCGAACAACTTGATGAACGACTTGTTCGACCTGGGCGTCGGCACCGACCGGGTCGACTACCCCCGCAACCTGTATTCGCCCCATCCCGTCCTGTCGGGGGTGATCACCCGCCGGGGCCTCGCCGCCTGCGCGCTGGTCGTCAACGCGCTGTGCCTCGGGATCATGATCGTGCTGACGGCCGCCCGCGGCTGGCCGATCGCGGCGTTCGCGCTGGGCGGCTTCCTCTTGTCGACTGCGTACACGGCGCCGCCGCTGCGCCTGAAGAAGCACGGGCTCGGCGAGCCGACGGTGCTGATCGTCTGGGGGCCGCTCATGGTCGGCGGCACCTACTACGCGGCGACCGGCTCCATTCCCGGGGCCGTGGTGCTGGCCTCCCTGCCCTACGCGTTGCTCTGCACGACCGTGCTCATGGGCAAGCACATCGACAAGATCCCGTGGGACGAACCGGACGGCACCCGCACCCTGCCCGTGATCATCGGTGAGGCGGCGGCCCGCCGGCTGACGCAAGCCATGTTCGTCACGTTCTACGCGGGGATCGCGGCGCTCGTGATCGCGCGCGTCCTGCCGGTCGCGGCGCTGCTCGTCGTCGGGTCGGTGACGGTCCTGCGGCGGACGTTCGCCGCGTACTCGCAACCCAAGCCCGCGGAGTCGCCGATACCGAATCCCGTGTGGCCGCTGTGGTTCGCCGCGCTCTCGTTCCTCGTGACGCGCCGGGCCGGCGGGCTGTTCGTGCTCGGGTTGATCATCGGCGCGATCCTGGGCTGGTAGCACGCACGCGGCACAACACCGCACCGACCGAGGGGGCCGAGCCTTTGACCGCCAGCACGATGCAGGACTTCCCGCTCACGATCACGTCGGTGCTCCGCCACGGCGGCGTCGTGCACGCGGCGGGCGAGTGCGTCACCTGGACCGATGCGGGGCCGCGGCGCGCCACCTACGGCACGGTCGCCGCCAACGCCGGCCGCCTCGCACACGCCCTCGAGAAGCTTGGTGTGGGCGCGGGCGACCGGGTCGGCACGTTCATGTGGAACTCGCAGGAGCACCTCGAGGCGTATCTCGCGGTCCCGTCGATGGGTGCGGTGCTCCACACGCTGAACATCCGGTTGTTCCCCGAGCAGCTCGCGTACGTCGTGAACCATGCGGCCGACAAGGTCGTGCTCATCGACGACTCGCTCGCCGCCGTGTTCGCCAAGATCGCGCCCGAGCTGACGTCGGTCGAGCACTTCGTCGTGATCGGCGACGGCGACGCCTCGGCGCTCGGCCACGAGATCCCGATCGCGCGCTACGACGACCTGCTCGCGAGCGAGCCGGCCCAGTACCCGTGGCCCGAGCTCGACGAACGCCAGGCGGCGGCGATGTGTTACACGTCCGGCACCACGGGCAACCCGAAGGGCGTGGCGTACTCGCACCGCAGCGCGTTCTTGCACTCGCTCGCATCGGCGATGCCGAACGCGCTCGGGCTCGGCGAGCGTGACCGCATCCTGGCCATCGTGCCGATGTTCCACGCCAACGCGTGGGGCCTGCCCTACACGGCGTTCCTGTGCGGCGCGTCGTTGATCATGCCCGGCCGGTTCCTGCAGGCCGAGCCGCTCACGCGCATGGTGCGCGAAGAACGGGTCACGTTCTCGGGCGCGGTGCCGACGATCTGGGCCGATATCTACCGCTACGGCGAGGAGCACGACATCGATCTGTCGTCGATCCGCATGATCGTGTGCGGCGGGTCGGCCGTACCGCGCTCGCTCATGGAGGGCTTCGAGGCCAAGTACGGCGTACGCATCGTCCAGGCGTGGGGCATGACCGAGACGTCGCCGCTCGCCGCGGTCGCACACCCGCCCGCGGGCGTCGGCCTCGGCTCGGGCTCCGAGATGGACTGGCGGGCGAAGACGGGCCGGGTCGTCGGCGGTGTCGAGCTGCGGATCGTCGACGACGTGGGCCAGGCACTGCCCTGGGACGGTGAGGCGGTCGGCGAGATCGAAGTGCGCGGTCCCTGGATCACCGGCGCCTACTACCGCGAGCCGTCGCCCGAGAAGTTCGACGACGGCTGGCTGCGCACGGGCGACGTCGGCAGCGTCACGCCCGAGGGCTACATCCAGATCACCGACCGCGCCAAGGACGTCATCAAGTCGGGCGGCGAGTGGATCAGCTCCGTCGAGCTCGAGAATCTGCTGATGGCACACCCCGACGTTCTCGAGGCGAGCGTCATCGGCGTGCCCGATTCCCGCTGGGACGAGCGCCCCCTCGCCTGCGTCGTGCGCAAGCCGGGCTCGGCGGCCGACGCGGCGGCGCTGGCGGAGTTCCTCGGCGGGCACGTCGCCAAGTGGCAGGTGCCCGAGCGGTGGAGCTTCATCGACGAGGTGCCGAAGACGTCGGTCGGAAAGTTCGACAAGAAGGTGTTGCGGGCGCGCCACGGAGCCGGCGAGCTCGATGTCGAGACGTTGGGCTGACGCGTGAGCCGCTGGATCGAGGAGCGGCGCGCCGCCGGCTCGCAGCCCACGGGGGTCGACGCCGCGCCCGCGGCGACGGTCGCGTTGCTGCGCGACGGTGAGGCCGGGCTCGAGGTCCTGCTCGCACGGCGGTCGTCGAAGCTCGCTTTCCACGGGGGCGCGTGGGTGTTCCCCGGCGGCCGGATCGATCCGCAGGACTACGGCGACGCGGCCGGCGACCTCGATCGCGCGGCGCGGCGGGCCGCGGTGCGGGAGGCCAAGGAGGAAGCCGGCGTCGACGTCGATCCCGACGCGCTCGTCCACCTCTCGAACTGGACGACACCGGAGATCTCACCGAAGCGGTTCGCCACCTGGTTCTTCGTCGGCCCGATCGCCGGCGGTACCGAGATCGCCGACGGCGGCGAGACCGAGGCCCTGCAGTGGTTCCGTCCGGACGAGGCCCTGGCCGCGCGCGACGCGGGCGACATCGAGCTCGCACCGCCGCAGTACGTCACTCTGCTCGACCTGCGCGCGTTCGGCACGGTTGTCGAGGCGATGGCCGCGATCGACGAAGCGGAGTCGGTCGATTACCTCCCGCGCTTCCACTTCGTCGACGGCGGCGGCGCGATTTGCGTGTACACCGACGACGTCGCCTACCACGACCTCGGCCTGCTCGACGCGCCCGGTCCTCGCCACCGGCTGTACCTGCGCGACGACGCGTGGGAGTACGTGCGCGACTGACGCCGACCCGCTTTGGAGCCGTGCGGCGCGGGAATGGGTCGCTGCAGGACTCCAAAACCCGTCGGTGGGCTGAACCCGGCGTTTTGGAGTCGTGCGGCGCCGGGATCCGTCACCGCAGGACTCCAAAAGCGGTAATGCAACCGCGAGCGGCTACTTGTCGGGTTGGGGCGTCACCCGCAGGTACGGCTTCAGCGCCTTCCAGCCCTTCGGGAACTTGGTCTTGGCGTCGTCGTCGGAGACGGCCGCGGTGATGATCACGTCGTCGCCCTGCCGCCAGTTCGCCGGCGTCGCGACCAAGTACTTCGCGTTCAGCTGCAGGGAGTCGATGATCCGCAGGATCTCGTCGAAGTTGCGGCCGGTCGTCATCGGGTAGACGAGGATCACCTTGATCTTCTTGTCGGGACCGATGATGAAGACGTTGCGGACCGTCATGTTGTCGGCGGGTGTCCGCTGGGTCGGGTCGCCCGACGTGCTCGCCGGGAGCATGTCGTAGAGCTTGGCGACCTGGAAGTCGGAGTCGGCGATCACCGGGTAGTTCGGCGCCTGGCCCTGCGTCTCCTCGATGTCGTCGACCCAGCCCTTGTGGCTCTCGAGGGGATCGACCGACAGACCGAGGACCCGCACGTTGCGCGCGTCGAACTCGGGCTTGATCTTCGCGACCAGGCCGAGCTCCGTCGTGCAGACCGGCGTGTAGTCCTTGGGGTGCGAGAAGAGCACCCCCCAGCTGTCGCCGAGGTAGTCGTACAAGTTGATGGTGCCTTCGGTGGTCTCGGCGGTGAAGTTCGGGGCGTCGTCACCCAGGCGCAGCGCCATGCGGGTCACCTCTTTCGTCGTCGGGTCTCGGGGGTGTGGCCAGGCTAGATCGCGCCGCGCCCAAAAGTCGAGCGGAGAAGTCGGGAATTGGTGTGGGCGCAGCCCGGATAGGTTCTCGGAGCCGTGACGGAGTACCGCGAGCGCACCCGGCGGCGGGTGCTGATGGATCGGGCCCGCCGCCTGGCCGTCGACGTGACCCCGTTGCGCACGTCGCGCGACTTCCGCGCGCTCTGGCTCGGTGAGCTGGTCTCGCAGGTCGGCTCGCAGATCACCGTCGTGGCGCTGTTCGTGCAGGTCTACGCCATGACGGGCTCGTCGGCCGCGGTCGGCGTGATCGGTCTCGTGCAACTCGTGCCGATGGTGTTCGTCTCGATCGGCTTCGGTCCGCAGATCGACGTGCGCGATCGGCGCCGGCTGCTCCTCGGCGCGCAGCTCGGGCTCATGGTCGCGTCGCTGCTCCTCCTGCTCGGCGCCCACATGGGCAACCCGCCCCTGGCGCTCGTGTACGTCGCCGCCGCGCTGAATGCCGCGTTCGCGTCCGTTGCGACGCCGACCCGCGCCGCGATGATTCCCAACCTCGTCCCGGTCGACACCTACGCGTCGGCTGCAGCCCTGAACCAGGTGATGTGGACGAGCGCGGCGGTGGTCGGGCCCGCGCTCGGTGGCATCGTGGTGGCACAGCTGGGTCTGACGTGGGCGTACGGCATCGACGTGGCCAGCTTCGGCGCGGCGCTGACCGCTGCGTTGGTCGTGCACTCGCAGCGGCCGGTTCGCCCCGACGGGGCCGAGCACGAGGGGGTGATCGCCGCGATCCTCACCGGGTTCCGCTTCCTTTCGGGCAAGCGCGTGCTGCAGTCGACGTTCACGGTCGACATCGTCGCCATGGTGTTCGGGATGCCGCGCGTGCTGTTCCCGGTGCTGGCGGTCGAGCAGTTCCACCGGGGGCCCGAGGTCGTGGGGTGGCTCTTCAGCGCGGTCGCGTTCGGCGCGCTCCTCGGCGCGGCCAGCTCGGGCTGGGTGGGCGGCATCCGGCGTCAGGGTCTGGCGATCCTCCTGGCGGTCACGGTCTGGGGAGGGGCGATCGTGCTCTTCGGGCTGGCCGGCGATCGGCTGTGGCTCGCCC
>DATMUX010000530.1:0-2611 GCA_035563695.1 Acidimicrobiia bacterium | reverse complement strand
CAGCGTCGACTTGCCGGTCGCGGGCGGGCCGCCGACGAGCACGAGACGCACGCGGCCGCGCTCCAGATGGTCGAGTGTGAGCGCGAGCAGCTGTGCGGCTTCCTCCGCGCGCGCTCGCAGCCCCGCGACCTTCGAGCGCACGAGCGCGCGCCGGGCGACGTAATGGTGCGCGAGCGAGCGGGGCCAGTGATCGCCGGCCGCACCGCCGTAGCACCCGAGGAAGTGCTCGGCGAGGTCGGCCCGCCCGAGCTGCTCGAGGCTCATGGCGCAGAACGCGGCGTCGGCGAGCCCGTCGGCGAAGCGGAGGTGGTCGTCGAACTCCAAGCAGTCGAGGGCGCGGGGACCGTCGGGCAGGCAGAACACGTCGTCGGCGAGCAGGTCACCGTGCCCGTCGCAGACCCGGCCCGCCGCGATCCGCTGTGCGAACAATTCGTCCCGTCCGGCGATGAAGCGCCGCGCCAGCATCCCAACGCGCGATTCCGTGATGCCCATCTCCGCGAGCTCCGTCGCCCACGCGCGCCCGATCGCGGGGGCCGTGGCCGCGGCGTCGATCTCGTCGCCGCGTGCGGCTCGGGCGTGAAACGTCGCCAGAAGGCTCGCAAGTGCATCGAGGCATGGCCGGACGTCGGAGCCGGAGTCCACGAGCGCAGAGAGGCGGCGGTCCTCGGGCATGCGCCGCATCTCGACCGCGCAGTCGACCACTTCGCCGCCGTCGCCCGTGACGTCGACGACACCGAGGTAGACGTCGGGCGCGAGCCGGCGATTGAGCGTGACCTCGCGCCCACATATTGCGCGCCGGCGCTCCGCGGTCGACTGGTCGACGAACGGTAGCCGTACGGGCTTCTTGAGCTTGTAAACCCGCTCGCGGCCGAGCGCAATGATCGACACGTGCGTCTCCCGGAGCTCGATGCCGGGGTCGCCGGTCCGGGTGCGCGCCCACCGCTCGAACTCGGCGCGGGTCACGGGCGTCGCGCGGGGCGCCTGGCCGCTCGTCATGGCACGATCGTGGTCCGCGATACCCGGCCCGGCCGGTGCCGATCGAGCCCAGTGCGGGGGCCGATCGGCCCTGGTGGGTGCGGCGCGGCCCCGGCCAGACTCGACGTGAAGCAGCTACCGAGCAGCGCAAAGGAGGACTGATGGACGCAAAGGTGGGCGACGAGATCGTCGTCGACTCCTTGCACACGGGCGAACCCCGCCGCGAGGGCGAGATCCTCGAGGTGCTCGACAGCGGCGGAGTCGTGCACTTTCGCGTGCGTTGGGACGACGGTCACGAGTCGATCTTCTACCCCAGCTCGACCGCGCACGTCGTGCGGTTGAAGTCGGCGGGTCGCTGAACGCACCCGGATTGCCGTGACCGAACACGCGTTGCCGGACGCGCTCGCCCGCCGGTTCGAAGCGCTCGTCTTCGACTGGGACGGTACGGCCGTTCCCGATCGTCGCGCCGACGCGTCGCGCGTGCGCGCGCTCATCGAGGACTTGTGCGCGGCAGGCATGCACGTCGTCGTCGTGAGCGGCACGCACGTCGGCAACGTGGACGAGCAGCTGCGCGCGCGCCCCGACGGGCCCGGCCGGCTGTTGCTCGCCCTGAATCGAGGCTCGGAGTTGTTTGAGGTCGACCGCGACGGTCCCCGCGTGCTCCGGCGCCGAACCGCGACCGCGGCCGAGGACGCGGCACTGACGCGCGCCGCCGAGAAGGTCGTGAGTCGGCTGAGCGAACGCGGGCTCGAGGCGCAAATCGTGTCGCAGCGTCTGAACCGCCGCAAGATCGATCTGATCCCGGAACCACAGTGGGCCGATCCGCCCAAAGCTGTTATCGACGAGCTGCTCGTCGCGGTCGAGAAGCGGCTGGCCGGGGCCGGCATCATGAGCATCGCCGAGGTGGCGACGCTCGCGCGGCAGATCGCGCGCGACGAGGGCATCGACGACCCGAAGGTCACGAGCGACGCGAAGCACGTCGAGATCGGGCTCACCGACAAATCCGACTCGGCGATGGCCGTGCTCGACGAGCTGTGGCGTTCCGGGATTTCTCCCTCGCTGACGTGTTTCGGTGGGGACGAGTTCGGTCCGCTCGGAGGCATGCCCGGCAGCGACGCGCTGATGCTGGTCGCCGAGGCGCGCGATGCCGTCGCGATGTCGGTGGGTATCGAACCGAACGGCGTTCCCGACGGTGTGCTCCACGTTGCCGGCGGCCCCGACATGTTCATCGCGTTCCTCGCCGATCAGCTCGCGCGCCGCGCCGACGTTCCGCCGGTCGCGTGCGACGATGCGTGGTCGCTCGTCGTCGACGGGGTCGACGAGATCGCCGAGCGCGCCCACGGCGCGCTCCTCACGCTGTCGGACGGTGTCATCGGAACGACCGGCGCGCCGCTGCTGCACCACCCGGCCGCGGAGCCCGACGTCGTCGCGGCGGGCGTATACGACGGCGAAGGCGCGGCGACCGAACTGCTCCCCGCGCCGCGTTGGGCGATGCTCGACCGTGACCTCGCGCCCGGCGATCGCACCGTCCGCGTGCTCGATTTGCACACGGCGACGTTGGCGGAGACGGTCGACGGCTCGACGACGGTACGCTCGACGCGTCTCGTGTCGCTCGCGCGCCCGGGCGTCGCCCTGC
>DATMUX010000529.1:0-2249 GCA_035563695.1 Acidimicrobiia bacterium | reverse complement strand
AGTGCGCGGCGCAGATCTGCGGCCCCGAGGCAGGTCAGCGTCGGCATCGGGAGCGAGCCTACCCAGGTGCTAGCCTCTCGGGGTTCGTGACGAGCCCGAACACCGGGCGCGAAGTCGACGTATTCGGTCGACGTATTAAGTCGACGTATTAAGTCGACGTATTCGGTCGACGTGTTCGGTCGACGTGTTCGACCCCCGATCTTCCCGACCCGAAGGTAGTTGAGACCATGGCCTCCGTATGCGACGTGTGCGGCAAGAAGCCGATCTTCGGTATGCGCTTGAGCCACTCGCATCGCCGTACCAAGCGCCGGTGGAACCCGAACGTCCAGCGGGTGCGCGCGATCGTGAACGGTTCGCCCAAGCGCGTGAACGTGTGCACGTCGTGCCTGAAGGCCGGCAAGATCGTCAAGGCCTGAGCCCGTGCAGGGCACGATCAAGATGTTCGATCCCGCGACCCGGGAGGGGATCCTCGTGCGCGACACCGACCGCGCCGAGATCGCGCTCGCGGCCGGCGCGCTCGACCGCTCGATCTTCCGCATGCTGCGCCAGGGCCAGCGCGTCGTGTTCGACCTCGATGCCGACGGTCACGCCACCCGCGTGCGCGCCGGATCGGAGCCCGACATGGGGATCCCCACCGCGGAGGTCTGACGCGCCGGTTCGCTGACACGTCCCGTCAGCGGTGCCGGTGGAAGCGCGTGTCGCGGCCGGTGGCGAGCGCGACGACGACCAGCAGCACGACCGCGCCGACGAACGCGACGAACATCGACCGCAGGCCGAACGAGCCGATGCCCCCGTCGCCGGCGAGGCTGAACAGCATCCCGCCGATCAAACCGCCGATGACCCCGACGACGACGGTGCCCAGGCACCCGAGGTTCCAGCCGCCACCCGTGACCGCCCGCGCCAGCACGCCCGCGACGAAACCGACCACGATCCAGCCCAGCAGGCCCATACGGGCGCGACGCTATCCGCGTTACTCGGCGAGACGCTTGGCGAGCGCGTCGAGCTCGTCGTGCAGCGCGCTCGGCAGCCGGTCGCCGAACACCGCGTAGTGCTCCTCGATGAGCGGCAGCTCGGCGCGCCACTCGTCCTCGTCGACCGACAGCAGCGCGTCGAGCGCGCCGTCGGCGAGCGTGACCCCGTCGGTCGGGAGCGCGTCGCGCGCCGGGAGCCGCCCGATCGCCGTGTCGACAGCCGAGGAACGCCCGGCGCACCGCTCGAAGACCCACGCCAGCACCCGGCTGTTCTCGCCGTAGCCCGGCCACAGGAATTTGCCGTCGGGCCCCTTGCGGAACCAGTTGACGTAGAACAGCTTCGGCAGCTGCTCGGCGTCTGCCGATTCGCCGATCCGCAGCCAGTGCGCGAAGTAGTCGCCCATGTGGTAGCCGCAGAACGGCAGCATCGCGAACGGATCACGGCGCAGGTTGCCCACGGCGCCTGTAGCCGCGGCCGTCGTCTCGGAGCCCATGATCGAGCCGAGGAACACGCCGTGCTGCCAGTTGTAGGCCTCGGTCACCAGCGGAACCGTCGAGCGCCGGCGCCCGCCGAACAGGATCGCCGAGATCGGCACGCCGTTCGGGTCCTCCCACTCCGGCGCGATGCACGGCACCTGCGACAGCGGCGCGGTGAAGCGGCTGTTCGGGTGCGCGGCCGGCGCGTCCGACGGCGGCGTCCAGTCGTTGCCCTTCCAGTCGACGAGGTGCGCGGGGATCTCGGGGGTCAGCCCTTCCCACCAGACGTCGCCGTCGTCGGTGCGCGCGGTGTTCGTGAAGACCGTGTTGCGCGTCAGCGCGGCGATCGCGTTGGGGTTCGTCTCGGTCCCGGTGCCGGGCGCGACGCCGAACATCCCGAATTCCGGGTTGATCGCGTACAGGCGCCCGTCGGCGCCGAACTTCATCCAACAGATGTCGTCGCCGATCGTCTCGGCCGTCCAGCCGGGCAGCGTCGGTACGAGCATGGCCAGGTTCGTCTTGCCGCACGCGCTCGGGAAGGCGCCGGCAACGTAGCGCGACTCGCCCCGGGGGCTCGTGAGCTTGAGGATCAGCATGTGCTCGGCGAGCCAGCCTTCGTCGCGCGCCATCACCGATGCGATGCGCAGCGCGAAGCATTTCTTGCCGAGCAGCGCGTTGCCGCCGTAGCCCGAGCCGAACGACCAGATCTCCCGTGTCTCGGGGAAATGGACGATGTATTTGTTTTCCGCGTTGCATGGCCACGGCACATCGGCTTGGCCAGGCGCGAGTGGCGCGCCGAGC
>DATMUX010000528.1:0-2258 GCA_035563695.1 Acidimicrobiia bacterium | reverse complement strand
CGTCGCCTATCGGACCGGCGACATCGTCGCGCCGGCGCTCGACGAAGCCGAAGCATTGCAACGCGTCATGATCGAGTTCGCGGATGCGATCCGCCGCGACCGGCCGCCGCTGACCGACGGCGAATCGGGGTTGCGCATCCTCGAGATCCTCGAGGCGACGTCGGCGAGCACGTCTGCAGGCGGCGCCATGATCCCACTGACACCGGACGGGAGCAGATGAGCATGTGGGGAAGGGTGCTGATATCAGGCGGCGCCGGGATGATCGGTTCGACGATCGCCGATCTCGTCGTGCGCGAGGGAGCCGATGAGGTCGTCGTCGTCGACGACCTGAGCAGGGGCCGCGAAGCGAATCTCGAATGGGCCCGGGTCCACGGCCCGGTTCGGTTCGTACGGGGCGACATCCGCGACCGCGACCTCGTCGCCCGCCTCGTCGACGGTGTCGACTACGTCTTCCATCAGGCGGGCCTACGGATCACCCAAGCGGTCGCCGAACCGCGCCTTGCGCTCGAGACGCTCGTAGACGGGACCTTCAACCTCGTCGAGGCTGCAGCCGCGACGGGTGTCCGGAAGTTCGTAACCGCTTCGACCGCGTCGGTGTACGGGCAGGCGCAATCGTTTCCGACGCAGGAAGACCACCATCCGTACGACAACCGCACCCTGTACGGCGCGGCGAAACTCTTCAACGAGGGAATACTCCGCGCATTTCATGACACTAGCGGTCTCGACTACGTCGCGTTGCGCTACTTCAACGTCTACGGTCCCCGGATGGACGTGCACGGCGTCTACACCGAGGTACTCGTGCGATGGATGGAGCGAATTGCCGCCGGCGAACCGCCGCTGATCGCGGGCGACGGCAGCGCGACGATGGACTTCGTGTTCGTCGAAGACGTCGCGCGAGCGAATCTTCTCGCGGCGCGTTCCGACGTGAGCGACGTGGTCTGCAACATTGCCACCGGCACGGAGACGAGCCTCCAGCAGCTCGCGGATGCGTTGCTCAGAGCAATGGCCTCGGACCTCGTGCCCGAGCACATTCCGGAGTCGAAGATCAATCCCGTCGCGCGCCGCCTCGCCGACACGAGCAAAGCCCGCGATCTCCTCGGGTTCGAGGCCGCGGTCGACCTCGACGAGGGCTTGCGCCGCCTCGTCCAATGGTGGCGCGGTGAGCGGGAACCGGCGAACGCCGCGTCGACGGAGGCACTGCAGTGATTCCCGTGATGAAGCCGTTCTTCGGCCCCGAAGAGGGAGCCGCCGCGGCCGAGGCCGTCGCCTCGGGCTGGGTTGCGCAGGGTCCACGGGTCGCGGAGTTCGAGACGGCGGTCGCGGCGAAGGTGGGCGCCCGTCACGGCGTCGCGGTGTCGTCGTGCACCACCGGTTTGCACCTCGCGCTCGTCGTGCTCGGTATCGGCCCGGGCGACGAGGTGGTCGTCCCCTCATTGTCGTTCATCGCGACTGCAAACGTCGTGCGCTATATGGGAGCGACGCCCGTGTTCGCCGACGTCGATCTCCTCACCGGCAATCTCACTGCTGCGAGCGTCGCCGAGGCCGTCACGCCGAGAACCCGAGCCGTGATCCTCGTGCACCAAGGCGGTCTCCCCGCCGACGTCCGCAGCGTGCGCGGTGAGTGCGATGCACGAGGGATCGCGCTCGTCGAGGATGCTGCGTGCGCGATCGGTGCGTACCTCGGGTCGGAGCCGGTTGGGTCACATTCGGATCTGGTCGTCTTCTCCTTCCATCCCCGCAAGGTAATCACGACCGGCGAGGGCGGCATGGTCATGACCGGCCGCGACGACTGGGCAAATCGACTCCGGCGGCTGCGGGAGCACGGCATGAGTGTCAGCGCCGCCGAACGACACGCGAGCACCGCACCGGTGATCGAGCGCTACCTGGAGGTCGGCTTCTCCAAGTTCGTCGTCCGTCCCATCGCGACCCCGACCTCGTGGCGCGCCGAGCTCGAGGCACTGGCCGACAAGGTGCTGGTCCTGCAGGGGTGAGCCGGCGGGCACCGCCGCGGCAGGGCGTGGCAAGCTGACCCGAACGACGAGGGGAGGGCTCGATGGGCAAGGCGCGCGCGGAGATCGGGATCGGCAAGTCGCCGGACGAGGTGTGGGCCGTGGCCGGGGACTTCGGCGGCATCGGCGACTGGATGCCCGGCGTGGAGTCCTGTGTGATCGACGGCGACGACCGGATCCTGCGGCTCATGGGCATGGAGATCGTCGAGCGCCTGGTCCGCCGGGACGACGACGCCCGCGAGCTCACCT
>DATMUX010000527.1:0-3677 GCA_035563695.1 Acidimicrobiia bacterium | reverse complement strand
GAGGCCGGCGGCGGTCGGCGCCGCGACGCTGCCGCGTCGATCGACGACCTCTGCGCCGAGCAGCCGGCAAGGACACACGCCAACACGCCCGCCGCGGCCCGAGCAGATCGGGCGCGCGATGAATGTGATCCGAGCCGAGCATCGATCGCTCCCACAGCGCCAGGGTCATTGGTTTCGCGACGAAGTACCTGAGTGTTGGGTTAGCGCGAAGCAAAATTTCGCGAAGCCGCGAGAGAAACGCCATCTGCCCGCGAACGCGGGACCACTTCTCGGCGTTGCAAGCGGCGCGAAGAGCGACGCCGCGCTCGGCCTGCACCTCTTGATGGTGCGTACAACGTGATACCGCGCGAGAGCCAGACGAGTGTTAAGACACGTTGGCTATCTTCACAGCCATAACGCGAGCGTCGACACGTGCCCTCGATTCATGATCGCCTTCGGCTGTATGGCTCTCGCAGTCTTGACCACCGTCGCATTCGACGGCCTTTACACACGCGCGAATGCGAGCCGTCGACAGCGAGCACGCCGAACCTCAGCACACAACTCGCGCACTCAAACGCGCGAATGGTGAGCCGCGGGCACAATTGCATATCTCGACGTACTCTTGAGGATCGAGAAGGCGGATAACCGGAACGTGCCACGAAGAGCGATGCGCCAGAGCACCCGAACGGAGCGAGGCAAAGACGGCCTTTAAGCGCGCGTAGCGCCCCTCTGGCATCATAATTGTTGTAGTACCCTTTGCCGCATCTCGACACGGGCCGGCCGCTCCGCCCGGTGCACTGTGTTAGTCGGCGACTTCACCGATGGGTCTTCTCTCGCCGATCGGGGCGTGGGGCGGTGTCGTTCCACGGCTCCTGGACGGCTGACCTCGTGTTTGTCGTGTGTGTGGCAGTTCGTCAGGGCGTGTAGTCGAGTTCGATGAAGTCGCGCGTGCCGGGGTGGAGGTAGCGGTCGGCGGGTCGTTGCATGTTGGCGAGCAGCTTCGTGGCCGTGATGTTCGTCGGGGATGTGCCGTCGTACACCATGAGGGAGGTCCATTCCGGGTTGATGTCGAGTTCCATGGCGCGGACGGCGCCGGCGTGTTGGAGGACCGCGGCCAGGGTCTCGACGTTGAGGCCGGGTCCGGCAACGTAGATGAGGTTTTCATGGGCGTCGATGCCGAGGCCGGATCGCCAGCTGTAGATGCGGTTACCGAGGGTGGCGCCCCAGTTGGCGTTGCTTGCGTCGGCGAGACCGGGAACGAGTTGTCCGTTGTCGACGATGAGATCGAGGTTTTGGCGTACTGATGCGACTCGCGGGTTCATGGTGGCGTCTCGGCCCCACATTCCGACGTTTACGTGGCCGTCGGAATAGATGACGAGTGATGCACGGCCGTCGATGAGTGCTCGGACGGTATGCGTTTCGGTGTAGTAGCCACCGCGACTGGCGTCGAGTCGGAATCCGCCGTTGAACGCGGCGGCGACGTGCGGGTAGTCGCTCGGCGCGATCATCGGTCCGGCCAGCCATGGCCCACCACTGGGAAGCGCGGTGCCGTTGTGCAGTGTGGCGTGCAGAAGATGCATGTTCATCCACGCGATACCGATGACGACGCTGGTATGGACTGCGTCCGGTCTCAGGTACGCGAAGCACACAGCGCCGCGAGCGCGGCCCGATATCCGCCAGGCGCCTTCGCTGGCGAGGAGTCCTGACGCGAACGGACGGACCGCGCAGGGGCACCTCGGCCCCGCGAGCTTCGGTGTCGAGGCGCGAGCAGTAGCGATCCTGACGGGTGGCGCGGCGACGCGGGCGATACCCCCGACAGGGACGCCACCCTTGGGGGGCTGATGATGCGAATACCACAGATGCTCGACTCGATCCACGAGCCAGCTCAGGTGATGACTTCTCGCCCACTCGGTCGCGTTGGCCGAGAACGGATCACCATTGGAGACCATCACCGCGTTGGCAAACGACCACGCGACCGCAAGAACCGACACCACAACGACGAGGACGATCACGCGACGGAGCCAATACCGCGCCGGAGACGCCTGCCGGCGACGGACGCCACGCCGACGTGGACGGTCATCACGGGATCGTGACGAACGCTCGGAAACGCTGCGACCGGTAGTCGTGCCTGTCACCATCTGCGTGTCATCGCGCGGGTGTGATCCCCGGCACCCTCGGTTCCGCGCTGGAGATCGTCCCGACAGAAGTCCTGACCACCCCGAGGCGCAGCATCCCTTTCGATGAACATTCCGCTCGTATCGGTCGCGACCGTCGCCTGGTCGGGCGGTTCTGCGGGTGTCGCCATCGCGACTGCGCGTCGCATGACCGACGTGCACTCGGCGACCCCGGCCGCGCGCGCAGCGCCATGACGATCACACAGGCCGGGCGTCCATTGCCGGGATCGACGAATCTCGCGGGGTGGCACGCCGTCCGAGCTTCGAGTCTCGAACCGGAAAAGGCCTGAGAATCGGGTTATCAACAGGCAAAGCCTACGGCCCAGGGACGACTACGGCTTGCGCGCACCATTGCAGGCCCTGCACCACGTAGCTCTGGTGGGACCAGCGCCGGTCACATCGGCTGAGCACAGCAACGGCGTCTTATGGTTCCGTCGGGTGTTGTGTTAGTCGGTTTGGGTTGGTATGGAGATCACGATCGTGTTGGGTCGGAAGAGGAGTCGGCTTTTGAGTATGAGGGCGGTCTGGTTGTGGAGGAGTTGTTCCCACCATCGGTGCACGACGACCTCGGGGATGATGACGGTGATGACGTCGTCGGTTCGTTGGTGATCGAGGGTATCGAGGTAGTCCAGGATTGGTTTGGTGATGCCGCGATAGGGCGAGGGGACGACGCGGAGCGGGATGTCGAGGTGGAGTGCGGTCCACTGGTGGCGGAGGTCGTCCAGGTTGTCGTCTTGGTCTTCGACCGTGACGGCGACGAGGTGGTCGGGATGGAGGGCCTTCGCGTACGCCAGTGCGTTGAGGACGTTCCGGTCGACTTTGCTGACCGGCACCACGACGAAGTTGCGGACGGTGGAGAGATGTGCGCCGGGTGCGAGGGCAAGGTCCTTGTCGATCCGCTCGTAGTGGTGCTTGATGGTCTTGCAGGCGGCGACGATCGCTGGGATAACGATGGCGGGTATCCATGCTCCTGCGGTGAACTTCGAGACGAGCACCACGATCAACACCGCGGAGGTGGCAGTCGCGCCGGTCGTGTTGATGACTACTCCGATCCGCCATCGTGGTTCTCTCCGGCGGAGGTGGTGGCGCACCATCCCGATCTGCGACAGCGTGAATGCGGTGAAGAGCCCGACCGCGAACAGCGGGATGAGCGCATCGAGCTTGCCGGCGAAGATCCACAGCAGCGCAGCCGCGCCGGCGGCAACCGCGATGATCCCGTTGGAGAAGGCGAGTCGATCGCCGCGGTGGGCGAGCTGGTGGGGGAGAAAGCCGTCTCGGGCGACCACCGAGGACAGGCGTGGAAAGTCGGCGAACGAGGTGTTGGCGGAGAGGCACAAGATGGCCGCGGTGGATGCCATGAGGACCACATAGAGCGGGCTTCCCTTCCCGAATACGTCGTTGCCGAGGATCGACAGCAGCGTCTCGTGGGTCGAGATCGTCGGCCGCAACCGGGCGGTCAGCACTGCGAGGCCCAGGAGCGGGCCGCCGCGGAACAGGGCGGTCCAGGTCAAGGTCATCGAGGCG
>DATMUX010000526.1:0-3923 GCA_035563695.1 Acidimicrobiia bacterium | reverse complement strand
GCGGGTCGGTCGCGCCATCGAGCACGACCGCGCCGATCGCGGCCGGGCCGGGATTGCCGCGGGACCCGCCGTCGCAGTACACGATGACCTCGTCGAGCGGGCCGCCGCCGGTGTCGTCGAACAGCGACGTCTGGGTCACGGCACGAGGATGGCCGAGCAGTTGTCGCAGTACGCCACCTCGTTGCCCGCCGCGCGCCGGATGCGTTCGGCCTCGGTCGACGGAATCGTCAAGTGACATGCCTGGCACGTCGTGCCGACGAGGCGCGCCGCGCCCGCGCCCTTGTTCTGCGTTCGGCGGCGCTCGTAGTCGCGGAGCAGGGCGTCGCCGACGGGCTTGGCGGCTGCATCCCGCGCGTTCGACTCTTCGGCGATCGCCGCGTCGATGTCGGCCTCCGCGCCGGCGATCGCGGTGCGCAAGCGCGCCACGTCGGCCTCGAGCGCCGCGATCTCGGTCTCGAGACCCTCGACCTCGGCATCGAGCGCCTCGCGCTGTTCCATCACCTCGAGCTCGAGGTCCTCGAGATCCGAGCGCTGGCGCCGCAGCATGTCGAGATCGGCCTGCATCGCCTGCAACTCGCGCGGCGAGGTGACCGATCCCGAGTAGAGGCGCTTGTCGACGTCGTCGGCTCGCTCGCCGGTCGCCCGCGACTCGTCGTCGAGCCGGCGTTCTTCGGCCAGCACCGTCTGGCGACGCGCGCGCACGCCGGCGAGTGCCGCCTGCTTCGCGTCCAGCTGCGCCCGCCGGGACTCGACGTCGTCGCGTTCGGGCAGTGTCGTGCGCCGGTGACGAAGGCGGTCGAGCGCGGTGTCGCGTTCCTGCACGCTCAGCAACGCTTCCAGTTCCTCGACGCTCACGTCACGGCCCTTGCTGGTTGGTGTTCGGGGGGCCGGTCGCCGGCGGATTCGCGACCGTCGTCGGCGGCGGGCGCCGCACCGTCGGCGGCGGCGTGACCGAGATGGTCGTCGGCGACGCGCCACCAGACGTCGCCGGCGGCGACACCGGCGAGTTCGGAGGCGGCGCGTACGAGTTGTTGTTGTACGAGGATCCCGAGTAGAAGCCGCGACCGCGTTCGGAGATGAAGCGCGGTCTGGGCCACAACGACTGCAGTGGGGCCGAGAAGTCGAACGGCGGGAGCTGCGCGGTCGCGGCGAGCATGAACGATCGCCAGATCCGAGCCGGGTAGTCGGCGCCGAAGACCTGCGAGCCGTTGATCACCATCTTGATCTCGCCGTCGGGATTGCCCATCCAGACCGCGGCGGTGTACTGCGGCGTGAAACCGATGAACCACGCGTCCTGGCTCTGGTCGGTCGTACCGGTCTTGCCCGCGGCGGGCCGCGGGAAGTTCCCGAGCGTGCGACTCGCCGTTCCGTTTCGGAGCACGCCCTTCAACATGTCGATCTCGGTGCGGGCCACGTTGGGGTCGAGTACGCGCAGCCCGACCGTCGGCGCCTGGTAGATCAGCCGGCCCGTGGGCCCGATGATCTTCGTGATGAGCGTCGCGCGCTTCAGCACTCCGTCGTTGGGGAACACCGAGTACGCCTCGGCCATGTCGAGCGGATGTACGCCGTTGGTCCCGAGCGTGGTGCTCACGACCGGAAGGAAGTGCGACGTGTCGATCCCCATCGAGCGCGCCGTCTGGACGACGATGTCGGCGCCGTCGGCGCCGTAGTGCCCGGGACCGAGCGAGAGCTCGGTCCGCACGAACGCGCAGTTGTCGGAGATCGCGATCGCCGTGTACAGCGAGGGGGTCCCACCGTGGCAATCGCCGTGCAGATTGTAGTATGCGTCGCTGCCGCTGCCCGGTCCGGTGCGCCACGTGATCGGATCGCCCGACACCGAGTCGTTCGGGGAATAGCCCCGGCTCAGCGCGGCGGCCAGCGTGAACGCCTTGAACGACGAACCCGCCTGCCGATACCCCTCGGTCGCCGGATCGAACTGAGTTTGGGCGAACGTCCGCCCGTTCGCGATCGCACGCACGCCGCCGTCGCTGTTGTCGATCACCACGAGCGACGCGGTGAACGGTGACTCGGGCAGCTCGTTCCTCACGGCCGCCGCGGCCAGGAACTGCAGCCCCGGGTCGTACGACGTGTAGATGCGCAGACCGCCCCGGAAGACGGCGTTGGCGCGCGCTTGTTGCGTCGAGCCGAGCACCTCGCCGGGGTCACCCAGCAGGTTCGGATTGTCGGAGAGCAGCTGCGTCTTGACCGCGTCGATGTAGTAGTCGAGCGGCGCCGCGTGCGGGTAGCTCACCTTCGTCGGCAGCGGGACGGCTTTCGCCGCGTCGGCGGCGGACTGCGAGAGCTTGTGGTTCGCGACCATCGCGTCGAGGACCTCGCTGCGCCGCCGGGCTGCGGCGTCGGGATGCTTGATCGGCTCCAGATCGTTCGGTGCCTGAATGAGGCCCGCCAGCAGCGCCGCCTGCGCGACGGAGAGGCTCTTGAGCGGCGTGTTCGGGAAGTACCGCTCCACCGCAGCCTGCACGCCGTACGCGCCGTTCCCGAAGTAGATGAGGTTCAGGTAGTCCTCGAGGATCTGGTTCTTCGTCAGCTCGTGCTCGAGACGGATGGCGAGGATCGCCTCACGGACCTTCGTCTTGAGGTCGCGCTTCAGGTTCGTGGTCAACGTGTTCTTCACGAGCTGCTGGGTGATCGTCGAGCCGCCCTGGGTGATGCCGCCCGCATCGACGTTCTTGAACAACGCGCGGACCGTGCCGCCCCAGTCGACGCCGTGGTGCTCGTAGAACTTGCGATCCTCGATCGACAACACGGCGTCGATCAGCACCTGCGGGATGTCCTTCAACTTCACCGGAGAGCGGTCGACGTTGTCGGCGAACAGCGTCGTCATCACGTTGCCGTTGCGGTCGTAGACCACCGAGCGCGCCGCCGGCGCGTTGATCGTGACGTCGAGCTTGCCGAGCGGTGTCACGCTGCCGCGCAGCGTGGCTCCCGCCGGGATCAACAGCGCGACCGCTCCACCGAGCGCGGCGCCGCCGATCAGCACGATGACCAAGAACTTGGAAGCGAACTTGAGGGCCCTCACGAGTGCGACCAGGATTGCACACCGGACCTCCTCGACCCGGTTCGCCCTGCTCCGGGCCCTCGAATTCCTGTGCGGGTACCTCAGAGCTCGGCGGCCGCCGGGCCCGGGACCGGTGACGGGTCGTCGCGCTCGCGCCGCGCCAGACTCCGGGCCTCGGACATGGCCGCGGCCAGCTCCGGGCCCGCGAACTCGATTTCGGCGGCACCGCCCGGGTCGCAGAACACAAGCGTGGCCCGCACCACGCGCTCGCCCGTCGCCTCGGCAACCGCGAGGGCATAGGCGCCCAGCTGGACGCGGTACTTGGCGGCGCGCGTGGCCCGCTCGTCCGGGCCGACCGTGTCGGTCTTGTAGTCGACGATCACCAGGCCGTCGTCGTCGCGGTACAGGAGGTCGACGTAGCCCTCGAGTGTGATGCCGTCGACCATCACCGCGACGTACGCCTCACGCCAGTGAGGGCACTCGACCGCGCGGCGCACGCTCGGACCGGCGATCGCGGATCGCACCAGCGCCGCGATCGTGGCCTCGTGACCCTCCACGCCCTCGGCCGCCGCTTGCGCGGCCGCGGTGTCGTCGACCCCGCGCCCCGTTCCGATGTCGACGGTCTGGAGCGTGGCGTGGACGGCCCGGCCGATCGCGGTGCCGTAGCGGCCCTTGTTCCACGGCGGAAGCTCGAGGTCGCGCGGGTCCTTGGCGAGACCGGGGTCGTCGGACGGTGCGCCCAGCGCGCGCCGCGCGAGCGTGGTCGCCGCCACGAAGCCTCGCTGCATTCCTTGCGCGTGCGCGCGTGCGTGCTCGGCGCGCCACGCGTCGAGATCGAGCGGGGCGGGCGCCGCTTCGGTCGCGGGCGCGCGTCGCCGCGCGGAACGGCTCATGGCCTCGTGCG
>DATMUX010000525.1:0-2458 GCA_035563695.1 Acidimicrobiia bacterium | reverse complement strand
GTAAACGCATTCCGCGGATCCTGATCGTGCAACACCTTCGTAATCGCCGCCGTCAACGTCGTCTTCCCATGATCGATATGGCCAATCGTGCCAATGTTCAAGTGCGGCTTCGTGCGCTCGAACTTCTCTTTCGCCATGGTGGGACTCTGCTCCTCGTTTCAAGGACTGCTGACGATCACTCGCCGCGAACTCGGGCGATGATCTCGGTGGCGATCGACTCGGGTACCGCCTGGTACGAGTCGAACTGCATGGTGTAGGTGGCGCGCCCTTGGGTACGCGACCGAAGGTCGCCAACATACCCGAACATCTGGGCCAGCGGCACCTTCGCGCGGATCGCCTGGGCGTTGCCCCGCTGCTCCATACCCTCGACCTGGCCGCGCCGGGCGTTCAAGTCACCGATGACGTCGCCCATGTAGTCCTCGGGCGTGACGACCTCGACCAGCATCACCGGTTCGAGCAGCTGCGGCTTGGCCTTTCTGGCGGCCTCCTTGAGCGCCATCGAGCCGGCGATCTTGAACGCCATCTCGGACGAGTCGACCTCGTGGAACGAGCCGAAGGTCAGGCGGGCACGGAGATCGACGAGCGGGTAGCCGGCGAGCACGCCGCCCTGCATTGCTTCCTGGATGCCGGCGTCGACGGCCGGGATGTACTCGCGCGGGATGATCCCGCCTTTGATCTCGTCGACGAACTCGTAGCCGCCACCGGGCCCGGTGGGCTCGAGGCCGATCACGACGTGCGCGTACTGGCCGCGGCCGCCGGTCTGGCGGACGTAGCGCTGCTCGACCTTGACGACCTCGGAGGTGATCGTCTCGCGGTATGCGACCTGGGGCTTGCCGACGTGCGCCTCGACGTTGAACTCGCGCATCATGCGGTCGACGAGCACCTCGAGGTGCAGTTCGCCCATCCCCGCGATGATCGTCTGGCCCGTCTCGTCGTCGGTGTGCACCTGGAAGGTCGGGTCCTCGTCGGAGAGCGCGCCGAGCGCCTTGCCGAGCTTGTCCTGGTCGGCCTTGGTCTTGGGCTCGATCGCGACGGAGATCACCGGTTCGGGGAACTCCATGCGCTCGAGGATGATCGGGCTGGTCCGCTCGCAGAGCGTGTCGCCGGTCGTGGTTTGCTTGAAGCCCAGGCCCGCGACGATGTCGCCCGCGTACGCGACGTCGATGTCCTCACGCTGATTCGCGTGCATGCGCAGGATGCGACCGATGCGCTCCTTGCGGTCCTTCGTCGAGTTGTAGATCTCCGAGCCCTTCTCGAGCTTGCCCGAGTAGATCCGGAAGTAGGTGAGCTTGCCGTAGGGGTCGGCGACGATCTTGAACGCGAGCGCCGAGAACGGACCGTTCTCGTCGGCCTTGCGTTCGGTCGGCTCGCCCTTCATGTCGGTGCCCTCGGTGGGCGGGATGTCGAGTGGCGACGGCAGGTAGTCGACGACCGCGTCGAGCATGGGCTGCACGCCCTTGTTCTTGAAGGCCGATCCACAGAGCACGGGCACGAACTCGAAAGCCAGGGTGCCGGTGCGAATCGCCCGGCGAATCTCGTCGGGCGCGATCTCGTGGTCCTCGAGGTACTTCTCGAGCAGCGCGTCGTCGACGTGGGCGATGACCTCGAGCAGGCGCTGGTGCGCTTCCTTGGCGTGGGGCAACAGATCGTCGGGGATGTCGACGGTCTCGAACTTCGCGCCCTCGGTGTCGTCGTCGAGCGGCCAGAGCATCGCCTTCATCTCGATGAGGTCGATGACGCCGCGGAACTCGCTCTCGGCGCCCACCGGGAGCTGGACGACGACGGGCACCGCGTCGAGACGCTCGCGGATCATCTGCACGCAGCGCTCGAAGTCGGCGCCGACGCGGTCCATCTTGTTGACGAAACAGATGCGCGGCACGTCGTACTTGTTCGCCTGACGCCACACCGTCTCGGTCTGCGGCTCGACACCCGCGACCGCGTCGAAGACGGCCACGGCGCCGTCGAGCACGCGCAGCGATCGCTCGACCTCGACGGTGAAGTCGACGTGGCCGGGCGTGTCGATGATGTTGACCTGGCAGTCGCGCCAGTGCGCGGTGGTCGCGGCCGACGTGATCGTGATGCCGCGCTCCTGCTCCTGGACCATGTGGTCCATGACCGCGGCGCCTTCGTGCACCTCGCCGATCTTGTACGTGCGGCCCGTGTAGTAGAGGACGCGTTCGGTCGTGGTGGTCTTGCCCGCGTCGATGTGGGCCATGATCCCGATGTTGCGGGTCTTTTCGAGGGGAAATTCGCGTGCCATCTCTTCGTATTCCTCGTTGAACGGGGGGCCTGCAGCAGTCGACCGGGCAAACCCCTGGGGGCGGCCCGGTCGGGAAGCGCGAGTGCTCTCGCGCGAGCGGCGGTCAGCTGATCAGCGTCCCGACGCCCTCCCGTATGTGACTGCTCGAATCATGATGTCTGATCGTCCCCCAAAGCTGGGTTTGCACTATTTCTGGGT
>DATMUX010000524.1:0-5073 GCA_035563695.1 Acidimicrobiia bacterium | reverse complement strand
ATCTTCGTCGCCCCCATCGTGAGCTCGATCTCGATGAGCCGAGCGTCGGCGGCGCAGGCGTCGGGCGGCCGCGGGAACAACGACGGCCAGGGCCAGAACTACAACAACCAGCGGTAGCCCCCGAACGCCGGCGCGAACCTGCCTCGCTCACCGACCGCTTCGGAGGTCCTTCGACGCCGCTTCATGCGTTCGGGCGCCGCGTAGCGTGGGGCCGTGCGAGCGGCGACGCGCCGGGGAGCCGAGGTGGCGGCGGTCGGGACGCGTCATGGGTTGGCGTCGCTGCTCGATTGCCTCGACCTCGGCGTCCTCGCGCCGCGCTGGCACCGGTCGGCGGCGGGGCGAAGTGGGCCGGTCGCGGTCCATCTCCGCCGGGCGTTGGAAGAGCTCGGGCCCACGTTCATGAAGCTCGGCCAGGTGTTGTCGACGCGTCCCGACCTGATCCCGCCGCGCTTCGAGGCCGAGTTGGCCTTGCTGCAGGACGCGGGTCCCGTCGTCCCGACACCGCAGATCCTCGCGGCGGTCGAGGACGCGTTCGGCGCCGCGGCGGACCAGGTGCTCCGGCGCTTCGACGATGTTCCGATCGCCGCGGCATCGATCGGACAGGTCCACGCGGCGACGCTGGCCGACGGCCGCGAGGTCGTCGTGAAAGTGCGCCGTCCGGGCGTGATCAGCGACGTGTCGATCGATCTCGACCTGCTGATGGGCGCGGCCGGGGTGCTCGCCCGGAGCTCATTGGTTGCGAGCCGCTATGACCCGGTCGGCCTGGCGAAGGAATTCAGCGCAACGCTACGGTCGGAGCTCGACTACCGGCGCGAGGGCCGCAACGCCGAGCGCATCGCCGCAAGCTTCGCGAACGACGACGGCGTCCGTATCCCCGAAGTGATCTGGGAGCTCACGTGCGAGAGCGTCATCACCGAGGAGCGGCTGCGAGGCATCAAAGTCGACGACCTGCGGGCGCTCGATGCCGCGGGACTCGACCGGGTGCAAATCGCGCGGCGGTTCGCGAACGCCTACCTTTCGATGGTCTTCGTGCACCGGTTCTTTCACGCGGATCCTCATCCCGGCAACGTCTTCGTCGAACCCGCAGGACGGATCGGGTTCGTCGACTTCGGAATGGTCGGCTCGATCGGCAACCGAACCCGGCACGGCCTCAGCACGATCCTGCTCGCGCTCGTAGCCGCCGACGCGCCCCGCATGGCCGATGGGCTACTGGGGCTCGGTGTCGCGTCCGACGACGTCGACCGCGCGGCGTTCGAGCGCGATCTGGCGCACCTCCTCGAGCGCTACGCACGACTTCCGTTGGAGGAGCTGCGTCTGCGGTTCCTGCTCGCAGACCTCATGAACACCGTGCGGGCTCACCGGCTCCGACTGCCGAGTGACCTCGCGCTGCTGCTCAAGACGGTCATGATGTGCGAAGGAGTGGCGGCGCGGCTCGATCCGAAGTTCGAGCTCGTGCCCATGCTCGTGCCCTACGCCTCGGCGCTCGTCGACCGCCGCGACGGGGCGGCCTGAGCGCCGAGTCGTCACGGACCGTGAGGGACTCGGCTGGCTCCTGGGCCTCTGATCAGGTATCTTTCCGGATTCGCCCTCTACCTCTTGCCACCCTCCGTGAACACATGGTTGACTGGTGCCCGGGGAGGGACTCCGCCCCCGAGGATGGGCGGGGCCGCGTGCAGGCGCGGCCCGGTGACCGGGAGGAAACGTCGTGATTCGCAACCGTCTGGCGCGCAGGCACCGCTTCGCACTCGCCGGCTTCGCACTGACGCTGGTGCTGGGTGTGGGCCTCACACCCGGAACCGCGGGCGCCGCGGGCCCGATCACGCTCTCGAAGCTCGCGGACACGAATCGTGACTGCAACGGCGCGTTCATCAGCCCGTCGACGAAGACCATGGGCACCGTGGTCATGGCCCAGATCCCTCGCTTCCTGGGCAATCCCGCGACCCTGATCACCCTGGGGACCGTGCAAGGAGCGACTCCGCGCGCCGCGTACGACATCCGCATCATCCAGGAGAGCGCAGACGGTCTGGTCGGCAGCTGCAGCGCCATCGTCGGCAAGGTGACGACCGACGGAAACGGCAACGGGATTCTGATCGCCACGACGCCGGTACTCGCCGGCTCGACGAAGTGGTGGGTCGACCTCAACAATCAGCAGAACTTCGCCGACTATCTCGACACCGATCTGGTAGCGATCGCCTCCTAGGAGGCGGCTCCTCGGCCCTCCGCGACGGCCGGCGCGCCGCACGATACGTTGCGCGCGTGCCCGCCGAGTCGTTCATTCCCTACGATCGCCCGCTTCGTGCCGCGATCGTCGGCTTGGGCCGCATCTTCGATCTGAACGCGCTCTCGTACATCGACAACATCGACGTCGAGGTGGTCGCGCTCGTCGATCCCAGCAGCGAGAGACGCGACGAACGGGCGGCGCAGTTCCCGGACGCCGAGCTGTTCGCATCGACGGCCGAGCTCGCCGCGAGCGGTCTCGAGGTCGACGCGGTCGAGGCCCTGGTGCCGGCTACAGCCCGCCCCGGCGGCATCGTCGCGATGCTCGATGCGGGATGGCACGTGAATCTCCAAAAGCCGATGTGCAACACCCTCGACGAGGCGCACGCGATGATCGATGCCGCGCGGCGCACCGGCCGGGTGCTTCGGGTGATGGAGAACTACCTGTTCTACGAGCCGCTGCGCCGGCTGAAGGGTTTGATCGAATCGGGCGAGCTCGGCGATGTGCGCGGCTACCACATGAAGATGGTCGGCAGTGCGCGCGGTGGCTGGGACGTGCCCGCGAGCGCGTGGGGCTGGCGCTTCGACGAGATGGCGCGCGGCCACGGAATCCTCGTGTTCGACGACGGCTGGCACAAGCTGAGCACGGCGGTGTGGCTCTTCGGTCCGATTGCCGAGGTGCGCGCCTGGATCGGGCGCACCGAGATCGTGCCGGGGATCGCCGTCGACGCTCCGAGCACCCTCGTGTGGGAGCACACGAACGGGATACGCGGTGTGTGGGACATCACCCTCGCACCCGAGCTCTACTTGCGGTCGGACTATTACACGAACGACGAGCGGTGGGAGGTCACCGGGAGCAAGGGATTCGCGCGGGTCAACCGGTGCACGGGCCGCGGCATCCAGCAGCCGAGCCTCGAGCTCTACCGCGACGGCGAGCTGCGCTCCTGGCACGCGCTCGACGACGATTGGGCGAGCAGCTTCCGCGCGTCCGGACGGCACTGGTTGCGCTTTCTCCGCACCGGTCGCGGACCGCTGCTGTGGAGCGCCGACGAGGCGATCAGTGTGCTGCGCTTCGCGCTCGCGGCGTACGCCAGCAACGACGCCGCCGGCGTCGGCGTCAGCCCGAACGATCTGTAGCTCCCCCGGCGGCCTCTCGCGCCGCGAACGTGCCGGGGGCGCGGCGTGCATCAGGTCGAGCCTCGAGCGGTTCGAGCCGAGGCCGGCCGCCGGCCCGCGCGGCGAGGAGCCCCAACGTGAGAAGGCCGAGACCGAGCCCCGGCGTGAGCTCGAGGCCCGCGTACCGAGTGACGCGGCCGAACGGGAATCCCTGCATGCCGGTGCCCGCGAGGACGAGCAGCGCGGCGCCGCAGACGAACGCGCCGAAGGCCGCGGTCGCTGTTCGCCACCGGTCGCCGGCACCGGGAGTTTGCAACCGCTCGAGCCACGGAACCGGCAACCATTCGAGCGGCGCGACGAGACTCACGACGACGACGACTGCGCCGAGGAGGACGCCGAGGTGGATCACGGTCGCGATCCAGAAGTGCGGATGATGCGGAGCGGGCCGGTCGAGGCCGAGCGCGTGCTCACCGATGGTCACGAGAACGAGCGCGGTGAGATGCCATAGGTACGCGCTCATCGCGACGCCACCGAGCGCGCACGTCGCGTGCCAGATACCCGGGTGCCGGCACAGGCGCGATACCGGAAGCCACAGTGCGCCGAGGCACGAGATGATGACGACCGTGTGCATCGCGAGCGCGAGGGTCGGCGGAGCCATGTTCGAGATCCGGTCGCTGGGAAGCCCGACCATCGACAACGGATACGGACCCCAACGGATGATCACGACGTTCGCGGCCAGGGCGGCCCCGGCAACGGCGAGCAGCCGAAGGCGGTGGCGGTCGTTCCAGTCCCTGACGACGAGCCCCAAGGTCGCGGCCATCATCCAGACCAGCACGAAGTTCGCGAGGTCGAACGCCTCGAGGACGTGGAACCGGAGGTAGTCGATCGCGGCGATACCGGCGACGAGCACAGCCACCGATGCAAGACCGTGCCGGGCGAGTCGTTGCTCCAGAGGCGTCAGCGCCACGATCACGATGTAGACGCCCAGGAACCACAAGAGCTGTGTGCTCAGTCCCGCCAAGCGCGACGCCGCGTCGGGCACCACCGCCTCGAGCACGAGCACCAGGGGAACCCATACCCCGAGGTAGTAGACCACCGGCCGCACGAGCCGGCGCATGCGCGCCCACAGCCAGACTCTCCACGGGTCGCCCCGCGCCTTCGCCCCTTCCCACGTCCGTCGATTCGCGACCGCGCCCGCCGCGAAGAACAGCGGCATCACCTGCAGTGCCCACGTCGCGATCCGTAGCGCCCGGTACTCGTCGAGGAGGTTCAGGACCCGCGGCACCTCGTGATCCCACACCACGACGGCCATCAACATATGACCGAGCACGACCACCGCGAGACTTGCCGCTCGCACGAAGTCGACGACGCGGTCCCGATCAGCCGGCGTGTGCGCCGCGACATCACCGGCCGTGACCCAGATCTTCACGCCGGGGATGAGCCGGCGCACCGAAGCCGCCTCCACGACCGAACCGTACGAATTCACCCGCCACCCGTCACAGAGGCTTTCGTCACGCGAGGGCGCGCTTCCGTCTAGCCGGCGGGCGTGATGTCGGCAGTGACCCAGTAGCCGTCGCCGGTGGGCCGGCGGGCGATGTCGGCGGCGTGGCTCGTGCTGCCGAGCGCGGCATTGCCGTAGTAGTGCGCGTCGCCGAGGGCGTACACGTGGCCGTCGATGCCGAGGATCCAGTATCCGTTGCCGGTCGGAGTACGCGCGATCGCAGTAACGGGCGCACTGAG
>DATMUX010000523.1:0-4390 GCA_035563695.1 Acidimicrobiia bacterium | reverse complement strand
TGGCGCCGCACCTCCCGCAACAGGTCGGTGAGCCGCAGCAGGTTGCCCTCGGTCGCGACGAGCCGGCGTTCCGCCTTCTCCTTGCGCTTGCGGAACTTGAGGATGCCGGCGGCCTCCTCGATGATCGCCCGCCGGTCCTCGGGCCGTGCGTTCAGCACCGCGTCGAGCTGTCCCTGACCGACGATCACGTGCTGCTGGCGACCGATGCCCGTGTCGGAGAGCAGGTCTTGGATGTCGAGGAGCCGGCACGGCGCCCCGTTGATCATGTACTCCGACTCGCCGCTGCGGAACAGCGTGCGGGTGATGGTGACCTCGGAGAAGTCGATGGGCAGGAGGTGCGCGGAGTTGTCGATCGTGAGCGACACCTCGGCGCGTCCGAGCGCGGGCCGGTCGGCGGTGCCGGCAAAGATGACGTCGTCCATCTTGCCGCCGCGCAGCGCCCGTGCGCCCTGCGCGCCGAGCACCCACGCCACCGAGTCGACGATGTTCGACTTGCCGGAGCCGTTGGGTCCGACGACGACGCAGACGCCCGGCTCGAATTCCAGCGTGGTCTTGTCGGCGAAGGACTTGAAGCCCTTCAGGGTCAACGCCTTGAGGAACAAATCAGGCCCCCTCTCCGGGACCCGATCGTAGGGGGTGCGTCTCGCGGGCCCGCGGATTCGCACACGAGGTACCTGATCCGCGGGCCGCGAGCGCCCCGTGGTCACGAATGTGGCCGTATACGGCCATATTCGTGACCACCATCCCGGGCGACGGCGGCAGGGTGGTCAGCGGACGTGGAACGCGTGGTCGCCGACGGGCGGAAGCGCCTCGACGGCGACGTGGTCGACCCGAGCGCGGGGCGGGCCGTCCCGACACCATGCGACCAGCCGCTCGACCGCCGCCGAGGCTCCCTCGAACTCCGCCTCGACGGCACCGTCGGCCCGGTTGCGCACCCACCCGGCCACTGCCTCGGCGTGGGCCCGCTCGCGGCACGAGTCGCGGAACCAGACACCCTGCACCCGGCCGGTCACCACGACGCGGACTCGGGTGCGCGGCGGGCTCACACCTGGCACGACTCGCAGTAGAACGTGGAGCGGTTCGAGTAGCGGGCCCGGCGCACCGGCCGGCGGCAGCGCTGGCACGACAGTCCTTCGCGGTCGTACACCTGGTGGTACTGCTGGAACTCACCGGGATGGCCGAACAGGTCGACGTACTGCTCGTCGGCCAGCGAGGAGCCGCGGTACTTGACCGCGTCCTGCAGGGTCTCGGAGATCGCGCGGTAGAGGCGGCGCACCTCCTGTTGCGACAGCGAATCGCTCATCCGATCCCACTTGAGACCGGCGTTGAACAAGATCTCGTCGCTGTACACGTTGCCGATCCCCGCGATGAACTTCTGGTCCATCAGCAGCGGCTTCAGGCGCGCCTTGCGCTCGGCGAGCATGCGCCCGAACAACTCCCAGGACATCGCCGTCTCGAGCGGATCGAGCCCGAGGTGTGCGAGCTCCTCGACGTCTTCGAGCTCGTCGTACTTCGTGACGAACATCTCCCCGAACGTGCGCGGATCGACGAATCGCAACAGGCCGCCCTGTGTGAATGTGATGACCACGTGCGTGTGCTTCGGCGCCTTTTCGCGGGCGGACTTGGCGCGCAGGAGCTGGCCCGACATGCCGAGGTGCACGACCAGCGCCTCCGGACCGTCGAGGCGGATCACGAGGTACTTGCCGCGCCGTATCACCGACACGATCTTGTGGCCCTCGAGGAGCGCGACGAACTCCTTCTTGTTCTTGTGGCGGCGGACCGAGCGCGTGCCCGTCACCTCCACCGACTTGATCTTCTTCCCGACGATCTCCTTTTCGAGATCGCGTCTGAGCACCTCGACCTCAGGCAGCTCCGGCATCGTCGTCTCCCCGCTCGCCCACCTCTTCCTGCAGCCGCGTCCACGCGACCCAGGCTGCGGCCTGTTCGGCCTGCTTCTTCGAGCGCCCTTCGCCTTCGCCGTAGACACGGTCGCGGACGTACACCGTCGCGAAGAAGTGCTTGGCGTGGTCGGGTCCTTCGTCGCGCACGAGATAGCGCGGCCGCCCGAGATCCTGCGCCGCGGTGATCTCCTGCAGCCGCGTCTTGTAGTCGCGGCCTCCGGGCCCCGCGGCCGCGTCGGCGATCCGGTCCCGCAGGCAGCGCAACACCATCTCGCGCGCGACTGCGAAGCCCTGGTCGAGATACACCGCGGCGACGACGGCCTCGAACGCGTCGGCGAGGATCGACTGCTTGGTGCGACCGCCGGCGGCGTCCTCGCCTTTGCCGAGCAGCACGTGTGCGCCGAGGTCGAGCTCCCGCGCGATCTCGGCGAGGACGCGCGCGTTCACGACGCCGGCCCGGACCTCCGACAGCTGGCCTTCGGGAAGGCTCGGGAAGTGCTCGAAGACGTAGTGGGTGACCACCAGGCCGAGCACGGAGTCGCCGAGGAACTCGAGCCGCTCGTTCGACTCGGTCTCACCGTTCTCGGCGCACCACGACCGGTGCGCGAGCGATCGCCACACGACATCGTGATCGACGAAGCGAACACCGAGCCGAGCCTCGAGCTCGGACAGGCCTTCGAGCGAAGCGCGGTCGATCACGGCGTCGCGTCCGATCGGATGTGAGCGACGACGCATTCGACTGCGTCGCGCACCGTACGCAGCTCGACGAGATCGTCGTCGTCGATCGCCAGGCCCACGGTACGCTCGCCGAGCTCCGCGACGACACCTTCGACCACGTCGATCACGGCGAAGTCGTCGGCGTCGAGGTCCTCGCGCAGGCGCGTGTCGAGCGTGATCAGGTCGGGATCGATGCCGAGGATCTCGACGAGCTGGTCGCGCACGACGCGCTCGACGTCCTCGCCGCCGAGCGGTGCGCCGTGGCTGTGCGTCTCAGCGGGCATGCTCGACCGCCTCCGTGAGCCGCGCGACGACGTCGGCGGCGACGCAGTCGCGGGCGACGCGCACCGCGTTGACGATCGCGGCCGCCGACGACGATCCGTGGGAGATCACGCACACACCCTGCACGCCGAGCAGCATCCCGCCACCGGTGTTGTCGGGAACGATCGGCGCGGCGACTTCGAGCAGCCGGAGCTTGAGCGCGCCGGCCGCACCGGCCCACGGCGTGCCCGCCTCGTCGACCACGCCGAAGACCACGGCGGCGAGGCCCATGAGCGAGCCTTCGAGCGTCTTCAGCGCGACGTTCCCGGTGAAGCCATCGGTGATGATCACGTCGGCGCTCCGCCGCATGAGATCGCGGCCTTCGACGTTGCCGACGAATCCCTTGACGTCGCTCAGGAGCTCGAAGGCCCGCTTGCGCAGCGCGTCACCCTTGCCCTGCTCCTCGCCGTTCGAGAGCAGGCCGATCGTCGGCTGCTCGACGTCGAGGCGGATCCGGGCGTACGCCCGGGCCTGCTCGGCCCACTCGACGAGCCACTCGGGCTCCGGGTCGACGGTCGCGCCGCCGTCGACCAGCAGCTGGAATCGCGGGCCCCGCTCGGCCGTCTCGCCGAACACCGGCAACGGGATCGCGACCGCGGGACGGTGCACGCCCTGGATGCGCCCGAGGCGCAGGAGCGCCGCCGCCATCGTCGCGCCCGTGTTGCCGGCGCCGACCATGGCCGCAGCACGGCCGTCGCGGACGGCCTCGGCACAACGCACGATCGACGAGTCCTTCTTCGTGCGCACGGCCGCCGCGGGTTCCTCGTGCATCGCAATGACGTCGGAGGCGTCGAGGATCTCGACGCGCGCCGGCAGCTCGCCTCCGATGCAGGCCGCGATCTCTCCCGCGCGGCCGACGAGCACCACGTCGACGTCGCAGGCGTCGACGGCCGCGCACGCGCCCGCGACGATCTCGCCGGGCGCGCGGTCGCCGCCCATCGCGTCGATCGCGATCACGGGCGGCACGGGTCGGTCCTCGCTACTCGACGTCGAGGACCTGGCGGCCCCGATACCAGCCGCAGTTGCCGCACACCGTGTGCGGGAGCCGGGACGCGCCGCAGTTCGGGCACAACGAGTGCGCCGGTGGCACGAGCCGCATGTTCGCCGACTTGCGCGAGCGGGTCGCCGAGCGGCTCATCTTGCGCTTCGGTACGGCCATGTCGGAGCTCCTTCGAGATTCGGGGGACGGGTGGGTTCAGAGGTCGAGCGACCGCAGCGGCGCCCAGCGGGGATCGATGTCGTCGGCAGCGCAGTCGCAGGTGGCGGCGTTCCGGTCGATGCCGCAGCTCGGGCACAGCCCGCGGCAGTCGTCGCGGCACAGGGGCACGGCCGGCAGCTCGAGGACCAGGGCGTCGCGCACGAGCGGCTCGAGATCGACGACGTCGTCGTCGAGCGCGTAGGTCTCGCCCTCGAGCGGCGCGGGCTCGAACAGCTCGTCGACGTGCACGGTG